>JANOEF010000263.1:0-7641 GCA_031413075.1 Acidobacteriota bacterium
TATTGGTCTGCGGATTGGAGTCCGTAATGGTTGGCTTCGGATCATTCGGATTCGAAACGGTTTCGACTGCCGGAGTTGGGGAAAACTCCGGTGTCGGCTGACGACTGGCGACATATTTATAGACCATTGCTGAAGCGGCAATTAAGAGCAGAATGCCAATCCCGCCCAATAAAAGGGTCAGCATACTTCCGGTCCGAACAGGCTCAGGTGAACGTTTTTCCCAGGCTAAATCAGTTTTTGAAATGTTTGAAAAACTATTTTTTTCAGTTTCAATATCTTTCAGACTCTCGCCCCGAGCTTCAATTTTGATCTGATGCAGTTCTGAAGCTGATTGAGTTTTTTTCGCACTTGGAATTAAAATCGAGCTTGAAGGTGGAGATTTTTTTTCCACTTTTCTGACTGCCAATGGTTCAATTTCAATCGCTTTATCCAAAGCCGGAGACGCACTTAAGGCGTGAAACAAAGCGTCACCAAAATCTCTCGCTTTTGGATACCTTTCCGCCGGATGAGAGGCGAGGGCTTTTTCAAAAACTTCGTCAACCGTTGGCGAAATATCTACTCGCAGTTTGCTGGGGAAGAGGTTCAAACCTTGTTTTTGCGCTTTTAATAATTGTTCGGGACTGGTAAAACTAAATGGCAATCTTCCGGTCAGCATCTGAAAAGCAATTACTCCGAGCGAATAAATATCGCTGGCAAAATTCGGTAGCCGGCCTTCGAGTTGTTCGGGCGAAAGATATTTAACATTTTCGAGATTATGCTTTTTAGCCCCGTTTGAAACTACAAAATCAGAGACTTTAACCTGCTCTGTGCCCGCTTCGGAAACAGTTAAAAAGATGTTGTCCGGTTTCAGACTCCGGTGCAAAACCCCGTTTTGGTGAACTTCGCTGAGTGCATATGAAACTTGTCGAATAACTCGTCCGGTCCGCAGAGGATTAAATGATTCGAGTTTTTGTAATTTTTCTTTGAGCGAAAAACCGTCCACATTTTCGGTGACGACAAAAGGCATTCCTTCTAAAAACTCGCCGGAATCCAAAACTTTGACCACATTTGGATGATTGATATGTGAAAGTGAAACTCGTTCTTCGGCAAAGACCTTGCTCAAAAATTCATCTTCTTTCTCATCCATCAGAACGCGGACAACGACTTGTTTTTCCGGGATGATTTTGTCTTCTGCCAAATATGCAATGCCGGAATCATCCTGAGAAAGTTGTTCGATAACATAATAACGACCTTTCACGGTCTGCCCGATCATGACTTTTGGGGTGTCCCAAGTGAGAGCTAATCTTCCGGTGGGATTAATGCTCCGGTCACCAACCTCTGCTGTCCCCGAAGCGATTTCGGCTGGTTTGATCAAACGCACTACCGGCTTTTCAATCTGAATCGGCTTTTCTTCTTTGATAATCGGCAAACTTTCGTCTTTGAATACTTTTTGGCTAAAATTTGTCCGGAAGGCAGGCTTTTCGGCCTTTTCTAAATTCGACGGTGGTGGTTGGATGACCGGAACCGGTTTGGGAGTGATTTTTTCATCGTTTTCGTAACGAGCAGATTTTCTCTCCAAGAGTGACGAAAAAACACCTTGGGTTCCCGTCGCAGTTTTGGCGGCCGTCGAGCCTGAATTCAGACGGCTTCCGTCGTTAATGCAAAACCTTTGAGTTCCCTCTTCGTATGTGCGATTACATTTTGGACAATACAACATCTTTCTTTCCATGGTCGAAACAGACATATTTATTGAAAATTCCTTCGTTAGAATAATTAAGCGTCTTTCACACTCTATGGTGAAAAACGCTTAATCAAGGTTGATTTTCAATAAAAACTTTGATTTTGGCTTAACTTTTTTGTGCTTTGTTTAACTTGCTGTTTAATAACGACTTATTGCCGTCCAAAGCTAGAGCCTGACGATAAACCCGGGCCGCATCCGGCAAACGGCCCATCCGCATAAACCCGTCTCCGACCAACTCAAATTCTTGGGAAAGTCGTCTTTTTTCGTTATTAGTAATCACTCGCAGGGCTTTGGTCAAAGTTCTTTCCGCTTCGTCAAAATTATTTCTCCGGGCATAAAGCGAACCGAGCAAAGCATAGGAAACAAAACTGTTCGGACTGACCTCGACGCTGGTTTGCAAAACCTTTTCAGCTTCATCAAAACTACCGCGAGTGGTTAAAGCGCGGCCGAGCAAAAAGAGGGCAGTCGGATTTTTCGGGTCATCCCGTAAAGCTTTGCGTAAAAGTTGTTCGGATTCGACAAATTTTTGTTGGGACTGCATCACTTCGGCCACTAAAATCATGGTCGGCACATCGGTGGCCAAACGAATCGAATCCCGATACGCCTCTGAAGATTCATTATTTAACCCGATCCGACGCAAAAGTCTTCCGAGATGGGCATAAGCCAGTGCAAAATTTGGATCCAGTTCAATCGCTTTGCGATAAAAGTCCTGAGTTTCTTTCTCAATAATGCCCCGCATTTCCAGAGCTACGCCGAGTTGGTCATAAGCGACTGCGTTATTGCTGTCCAAAAACAGTGCCTTTCGGGCTATCTTTTCGGCTTCCGTATAGCGATCCGCCAACTTGGTCCCAACCACCGGCTGAGTCAGCACAAAACTAAGCGCGATATGCGCTTCAGGACTGTTCGGTTCCAGCTGAATGGCCTGGCGGTAGGCTCGCTCGGCCTCTTCCCACCGTTGTTGATCGCTGAAAATATTGCCCAATCCGTAAATTGCCCGTGAGTCTTTCGGTTTCAGACTTTGAGCTCGACGATAGGATGTTTCGGCAACCCCATAATTTCGCTCATCGCGGGCGTTATTACCTTCATCAATCGCTTTTTCAAACAATTCGTCAAAATTACCGGTGGTCGGTTGTCCGACATTGATGACAATATTATTGGGTGCTGCTTTGTTAACTGCGGTTTTCGAGTTCTGCCCCGGCGGAGGTTTAGGAACTGGCTGGGTTTTGGAGCTTTTTGAAGTATTTTTTGTTGAACCAGAGGCTGATTCTTTAGAAAGACTACCGGTTTTAGTCTTTTTAGCCACGGTTGGTTTTGGTGACTCTTTTTTGGCCGAATTAGACTTAGCCGCCGAAGTTTTAGTTTTAGGTGCGGCTTTTTTGGCGTTAGTGGAACTTGAATTATTCTTAGTCGCCGGATTTGGCGAGCGAAAAAGTCCGTTACTACTACCTAAATCTTGTCCAAAGCTAATTATTGACAAGGTAAAAAGAATACCGAGACATGTGCCGATTCTAACTGTTTTGAGCATAAACACTCCTCAGAAATTATTTTGATCGCACCAACCGGAATCCAAGTGTTCGATTAGCATCAGTCGGCTTGGCAAAAAAACGAGTTGCCGAACTGATTTTGCTGCTTGAGGAAAGTGAAAACGAACCTCCACGAGTCACGAAAGCGCCTTTAGCGTCCTTGGGGGCAGAAAATTCTCCGCCTTCATATGCCTGAAATTCGGTGTCTGTCCATTCATTGACGTTACCAATCAAATCCTGAACCCCCCATTTGTTAGCTCCACTGGCAGCAGAACCGACAGACTTTGGAGAGGTCGAATCTAAAACAGTCCGATTCTCTTCCCATTTATCTCCCCAAGGATAGAGACTGCCGCCTCCATTGCGGGCGGCAAATTCCCATTCTTCTTCCTTTGGAAGTCGGTAATTAGCATTTTCTTTCTTTGAACGCCAAGCGGCATACGCCTTTGCATCTTCTAAGGAAACGCGACTGACCGGCAAATTCTCTTCACCTGCAATCGGCTTCCCGTTGATCCAATTTTCGGGTGCTTTGTAATTGGCACCTGTCACAAATTCGGCATATTCAGCGTTGGAGATTTCAAATTTACTCATCTCAAAGTCTTTGACTTCAACTTCGTGCTCGGGCTTTTCGCGTAACTCGCCTTCATTATTCCCCATCTTGAATTTACCACCCGGGATCGCAAGGAATTCATTCTTGCCTCCTCCGACGGGTGGAGTTGGTGACTGGGTTGTTGGGCTGATAGAAGGTGTCGGGGTTGGAGTTGGCTTAGTGCCAAAAACTCCGGCCAGATAGCCTCCACCTATCCCAATAACAGTCAGTAACAATAGACCGCAAATTCCAATAATTGCTAAAAACATCGGCGAGAGGAATGTTTTTTTCTGGTTAAGATCTGTTGGTTGACCGGTCGCCTGCCAGTTTAACTGAGAGTTTTGCTGCATTTGGCTCTGCGTGCCTTGTTGATAAAGGCTTTGCGAACCGGCGCCACTTTGCTGAAAATTGCCCTGACCTCCTTGAGAACCCGGCATTAACTGTGTGCCCTGTAAACCTTGGGTCTGAACAAAGTTTTGGTTAGGATTGATTGATTGATTAAATTGGGATTGATTCATCTGCACCGTCGGTGCCACGTGGCCAACCGAATTGTGCTGTAATTGGGCTACTACCTGTTGAGGTTTGCCATCACAAACGATTTGATTTTCCCAATCGTGGAATCCCTGCTTAGTGATTCGGATCCGATGATTTCCGCTCTGAATACCCTCTAATAAAAGATATCCATCCAATTGACTTTCGCCAACATCAACATTATCTAAGAAAACTTTGGATTGAGGCGGTTGGGTCAGAACATGAATTGATGATGTTGCCAATGTCCCGGTTAAAGCCTGAAGCGGCTGGGTGCCAAGTCCGATGGCATTTTTCAATTCTTCGACAAATTGTTGCACGGTCGGGGTGCGACTTTGCCGGTTTTTTTCCAGAGAATGACGAACAGCGGCCTCAACGGCTACCGGAACTTCTACTCCTAGTTCACGAAAAGACGGTGGAGGAGAGTTGAGATGTTTTTGCATGATGGCCGGGATCGAAGAACCTTTGAAAGGCACATCGCCGGCTAACATTTGAAAAAGCATGACCCCCAGCGAATAGACATCGGCCTGCGCGTCCGGGTCTTCGTCGGCCCATTGTTCCGGCGCCATATAATAAGGCGAGCCCATCAAACCGGTGGTTTGGGCCTGGACAAATGAACCAAGTAATTCGCCTGATTTAATTTTGGCCAATCCGAAATCAAGTATTTTCACTCCTTCGGCCAAGGTATGGGTGTCCTTCAAAATCATGACATTCAAAGGCTTAAGATCACGATGAACAATACCCTGTTTATGTGCTGCGCTGACTCCGGCTCCAATTGCTGACATCACCTCAATGGCTTTTTCAGATGAAAGCCGTTTTTCCCTGGCCAGCATATCGTGTAAAGATTCACCCTCGACATACTCCATGACCAAAAACGGCATTTTTTCATTCACCACCCCATAATCCGTCACTTGGACAACATTATGGTGCCGGATGGCGGCGGCGGCCAGTGCTTCCTGGCGAAAGCGAGTGACAAGCTGCGGATCATTTCCGACCAAATCCGGTAAAATAACTTTAATCGCCAGTTGAGTTTTCAGATAAGAATGCCGTGCGCTATAGACTACCCCCATTCCACCTTGACCGAGCCTTTTTTCGAGTTTGTATTTGCCTTCCAGGATCGGGTTGCCGTCTATGGACTGAAAAGTTGGTTGGTTATCTTGGGGGCAGGAGGTTACCGCATCCGGGTAACATGTTTTGCAAACTTGACACTCTCTCATTATATTTTAGGTCTAAATGCTTATTTTTGAACGTTCTTATTTAATTCCAAAAACTATACGACATCAAATTAGATTTAGTTTTGATGTTATTGGTTTTCCAATTTTTACGCTTTTTGATTTTAACAGGATTTAGCCTAATTCTCCAACCATTATTTGTGTAGAAATTCGGTAAACTATGCACTAGTTGGTTTGTCTAAAATAAAACTAATGTAATTTTACAAATTCAACAATTTAGTCCGGCTGGTATCAGGATAAAAGCGGATGCCTGTCTGCCGGATATTGTTCCGCTCCAAGAGAAAATCAAATATCTCCGCCTACGGATTCGGATAACATAATGACGTTTCCGCCGCTGATATGAGTGCAGATTAGTTTTATTGACTCATCTGCACGTATCTAATTTTAAGTAAAAACTAATTCTACTTTGTCAGATTAAAATTTCTTTTTAATTTTTGATATCATTTGATTTAACCCGCGTCGCGGGTGTCAGCACCCCGCTTCGCCGCCCCGGGCGCGGAAGGCGGGGTGAGTAACGCACAAGCCCCGAAGCCCGTGAAAACGGGCGACAGCCGATAAAAATTAAGGGCTGTCGATCTCTTCGAGAGCTTTAAGGTTTGTTCACTGCAACCCCGCCTTCCACGCCCGGGGCTACACGCTAACGCCCGTTTTCACGGGCTAAAAACCAAATTCTGTCAGTTGATTTAATCTGACAAAGTAAAAACTAAGCAGGTCAGCAAAAGTTTGACGACCTTTTGAAAATCAAGAAAAGTTTGCAAATAGCTGATTAACTTGGGTTTTCGGGTTTTCTTCAGTGTCCATTGTCCATGGTTAATTGTGCATTGGCGCTTAATCTTTGACCACAATATTGACCAACCGTTTCGGTACCACAATTACTTTTACGATTTCCTTGCCCTCAATAATTTCTTTAACCTTTTCGTCAGCTAAAGCCAATATTTGCAAAATTTCGTTATCAGAATCGGGCGAAGTCAACACTTTTGCTCGTAGTTTGCCGTTGATTTGAACCGGTATTTCGATCTCCTCGGCTCTGGCTAATTCAGCATTTAGTTCCGGAAATCGTCCGCCATTGGCCAAGATTCCATCTTCATTGCCGACCAAAACAGAATAAAGTTCTTCGGCCGTATGCGGGGCAAACGAAACCAGCATCAAAATCAATGCTTCGACCGCTTCACGAATCGCGTAAATATCTGATTCGGTTGCCGTGGCCGGTTCGACCTTGAAATCCTGGAGGGCGTTCGACAACTCCATCAAAGCCGCGACCGGGGTGTTAAACTGCAACGATTCAAAGTTTTCCTGAATTCGTTGAATAGTCTGATGCGTTTTGCGTCTTAAAGCCTTTGCCGAGGTTGAAAACTCGCGGTATTCGACTTGAGACTTGAGACTTGAGACTTGAGACTTCCAACGCCAAACAAATCTCCAAACTCTTTGCAGAAAACGTTTTGTCCCTTCGACACCTTCTTCTTTCCAGACTAATTCGTTTTCGGCCGGAGCGGCAAAAAGGACGAACATTCGAGCCGCATCGGCTCCGTAGATTTCAACCATTTCATCCGGATCAACTCCGTTGCCTTTTGATTTGGACATTCGTTCAATGGCTGATTTAAGTTTGATGCCCTCTGTATTTTCGGCTGAAATAATCCGACCTTTTTCATCCCGCTTGACCGTCACCGCATTCGCCGGAAAGTAAATTCTTTTGCCTTTCCCGTGAGGGTCATCCGGATTTGGAATTTCATTAAAAAATGTTTCACCGATAACCATTCCCTGAGTCAAAAGACGTTTGACCGGCTCATTAAATTTGACCAGCCCCAGATCACGCATCACTTTGGTCCAGAAACGTGTGTAAATCAAGTGCATGACGGCATGGTCGTCACCGCCCACATATTGGTCAACCGGTGTCCAATAATCCGCGATTTCCGGCTCGAACGGCAATTTGGAATTGTTCGGATCCAGGTAGCGAAAATAATACCAGCAGGAATCTACAAAAGTATCCATGGTATCGGTTTCGCGTTTCGCCGCTTCGCCGCAATCCGGACATTTTGTCCTCACAAAACTTTC
>JANOEF010000264.1:0-1870 GCA_031413075.1 Acidobacteriota bacterium
TCAAGACCTGTATGTCCGGCCGATTCGCCAGCCACTCGTCGATCGACTTCAAATGCCGTTCGAAATGCGTGGTCATCGTTGCCGAATCCGGACCGGCCGGCTGCTTCCAAAAGTGCCAAGGTTTTGTGCAAAATTTTAGAAAAAACTTGACTTTTTCTCTACAAAACTGCCTCATGTCTTTGTCAAGCTACACTCCACGCTTTTGCTCATTGCAAATTTTGAACCTTTTTCCCGTCTGTACTCAAGTTATTTCAAATCAAATAGTTCCCGTCCCGAAGGTCTTTTTTACCGCTTGGAATGGAAATTATCTCCCCACCCAACGCCACCTCCAATTCGGCAATTGTACGCAAACTGAGACTGTGATTCCATCTTAGCCATACACTGATTTCCGATTCGGGCTTTCCCATCTTGTCGGCAAGGTCTTTTTCAGAAAAGCCCCTTTCCTCCATCAACTCATAAATCCGGTCTAAAATGTCGCCGTACTTCCTGACAAAGACACGGGTATGCTCCGGCACTTGTTCTAAAACCTCCTGAAATAGTTTGTTCCGCATGGCTTCAATATTTGCTTTGGCAAACGTTGGAAGGCTCGGAAAAATTCACTTTCAGGAATCGCTCACACCTCCAAAACCCCACCCATCAACTTTGGCAACAACAAATCCCACCCCCTCCCGCAAACATTGGCCGTTTGCCAGTCCATGCCCTTTTCCATGAAGTCTTTTCGATGAAATTGTCTTCGGAGTAGGCGTAGCTCATTTTTATTTGAATTTAGTTACGTCTCCTGTTCTACTTAATGATTCGTAAGGTTTGACATAATCCGCATCAATTCCAGTATCTCCAATTCCAACTCGATTTAATGTAATACCCAAATTTGTGCAAACGATGTTAAGAACATCAAAAAGTGCTTTATCCATACGGTGCCCAGCAATTACACGACTTACAGGTTTAGGCAATTTATAGAAGGGTTTCTCACTTAAAATCCTAATTTCTTTTTCATACTCCCATTCTTTATATTTGGAAAATAGGATTGACTTTGCAGCGTCTTCTTCGTATGTATGTTGGTCAATGTTAACAAATGCAAAAACACCCCTTGAATCTACCTTCTTTATATTCTTATCATTATCTGGAAGTTCAACTTCAATCGCTACCCCATCAAAGCCTCCTGCATAGTGTGCCCAAAGAAGATGACAATCATAAGTTCCACTTAATGAGCAAATTTTGTATTTTCTTTTTGCAGTAATAATCCCCGTTACTTTGGCTGCGGCAATAGATGTCTCCTTCAAGTTATGAGAATTTATGAATGCCCCCTCCATTGGGTCATTCAAATTATTCCATTCAGAACAATATAGCCTGTTATTAATAATAATATCAAAGGCAAAACCAATCTGTGCGGATGACCTAAATTTGTAAGCTTTCATATTTGAATGGTTTGATTCATCAACCTTGGCAATAACAAATCCCGCCCCGCTTTCAGCCGTTGGTTTTGAACGTGCAAGTTCCTGATTTGGCTATCCATCGGGCTGCAAATGCGCTCAAATGTTTCAATCAATTCCTTTGAAGGGCAAACAAACACTTGGCTTTCCAATTCCTTTTTAGTCACTGAACTGAAAATCGTCCCGCCGCCTATCATGTCTTCCTGAATAAAGTGGTTCTTGAGTTGGTAAAATTGGAAGGATTGAAAATCGTCCTTGTTCCAAATGGCCGACAAACCCCTGCCAATTATGATTTTGTCCAGCGTTACGTTTAACCTGCCTACGGGCGCTCTAACGCTGCAAAGGATGTCTCCTTCTTTGGCAATTCGGGTTTGGTTGGTGCAATAGGTTTTGTGAGAAACAAACCTTTCGCCGTAATTGGTAACGCCTTGGTGAAATGG
>JANOEF010000265.1:0-5071 GCA_031413075.1 Acidobacteriota bacterium
ATTGCCGCCGAAAATATCGGCATCCAGAGTCAAAATGCGTTCGGCTTTATCAAATTTGCAAATGGTGTTGACGGCTGAACCAAACGCCATTTTGGCTCCGGCAAAGACGTTGTCTTTGTTAATCGGATCGTATTGATACCATTTGGCGTTCGGCAATTCGGCCAAAATCTGTTTGAACTGCGCAATCAGTGTCGGCGAAGTCACGGTTTCGGTTAAAAGCCTGATGCCGGTTCCGCCATCTTTTCTGAGCTCTTCAATCTTCCCGCGAAATTCTGCGACAAAAGACTGCCAGGTTTTCGGCTCGCCGCGATACATCACTTTTTGTGAGCGATCAGGATCATAGAGCGATAAAATTTCGGCCTGGGCATAAATGTCAGTCGCTCCGAGACTCCCAACGTGATCGGGATTGCCCTCGATTTTGGTCGGGCGCCCTTCGTTCGAACGTGTCAAAAGCCCGGTTGCGATGCCGCCCAAGGTGGCAGCCGTCGCAAAATACAAAGGCTTACCCGGAATTATTTCTTCGGGTTGTTTGACATATGGAACGATTTTTTCGGCCGGTTGAATGACACAACCGCTCAATCCCGCCAGTGCCAGCGAAGCGCCCATAATTTTAATAAAATTACGGCGGCTGGTTGAATCGCTCCATTCTTCGGCATGCTGCGGATACTCGCGTGAGACGAATTCGGCAAACTCCGGGGCGTCCACAAATTCTTCGACACTACGCCAATAATTCTTCCCGCCTTGCGAGAGAATCCGATTTTTTAATAAGGCAAAGTTGGTTTTACTGTCTTTGCTAGGCATTGTTTCCTCAATTTTAATTAAGTAAAAATTGAAAGTGTGAAAAAGTGAAAAAGCTCAATATAATCTTTTCCAACACTTTCTAAGTTATTTTCACATTCTTATCCGAAACTTAAAGTGAACCGGGTAAAATTCAATAAAACTTTTTCACCTTTTCACTTTTAAATTTTTCCGCTCTATCTGTGACACATTGAACAACTGGTCATCAGCTCTCGACTGCGAATTTTATAAGTTTTAGCTAAATCTTTTTTCTCGTCATCAGACAAATTGTCCACATAAGCGGTATTAAAAATTTCTGATTTCGGTCTCAAATTCGGTGTGATGTCTTTATGACAAGCCACACACCATTCCATTTGGAGGGTGTTTTCCTGGTAAACGACGGCCATATTGGCGACGTCGCCGTGGCAGCTCGAACATCCGACACCTTTGGCGACGTGAATCGAGTGATTGAAATAGGCATATTCCGGCAAATCGTGGACTCGTTCCCACTTGATCGGTTTATTTTCCCGATAACTGGCCCGAACTATTTCGAGATACGGGCTGTCATTCCAGATCTGGGTGTGACAATTCATACAGGTTTGAGTGGGCGGCATCCCGGCCGAAGCACCGGTTTCAACTGTGGTGTGACAATACCGGCAGTCAATCCCGTCATCCCCACCGTGGTGACGGTGCGAAAATTGGACAGGCTGTTGTCGTTCAATGTAGCGTCCGGTCAAATACGACGAACGCGCCACCACCGTATAGACAAAACCTCCGAGGGCCGCCAACAGAACTGCTCCGACCAAACTCGCTTTGGCAATGTAGTTTGCACTTGGATGAAATAACTGTGCCATAAATTTTCTATTAAATGCGATTACAACTCGCCCAGAATCAAGATTCCGAAAGCCTCCCGAATCTTGACTTTTTTGTTAAGATAAATTCGTAAAATTTATATTTAAGAACTGCAACGCTATCTTACCTAATTTTGCGGAAATCGCAAATTTAAAGACCAAAATTACTACACTTTTTTTCTTTGTGCAATATTTCACAACATTAGTTTAACTGATAAAACTGATTAAAAATTAATGAGAGCTGAGTAAAGCGACGCCAATCGCAATGGCCTTGTCGCCGAGTTCTCCGGCCACAATTTCGGTGGCTTCAAAACTCGGAACAAAAGCAAATTCTTTAGCGCTTTCATTAATTCCATGCAAAACAACTGTGGCAGATTCCATGATTTTTCCGCCGACAATAATCTTTTCGATGTTCAGGAGATTGATCACGCTCCCGATGGCTTTGCCGAGAAATATCCCGGTTCTCCCCAGCATCATCTGCGCAAAATCATCTCCGTGATTGGCTTCGCGAACAATATCGTCAATTCCGATATGCTCTTCGCCCAAGCTGTAAAGTGATGAGGTGCTGTCCTGATGAAAACGGCTCCGGGTTCGATGGACGATGCCTTCATTAGAGGCGACCTCTTCAACCTTCATCCCTTCGGAATTAATCGCCAGATGTCCGAATTCGCCGGCAAAACCCGCATTGCCGCGCCAAAGTTTGCCGTCAAAAATTATCGCTCCGCCAACGCCTGAACCGATCAAAACATAAAAAATATCCCGGCTGTCGCGCCCCGCGCCCTGAACATATTCGCCAAAGGCAGCAGCATTAGCATCGTTTTCTAAAAAAACCTCGACCTCTGTAGCAGATTTAATTTCGTTGGCTAAGTCTTTGTCAATCGGAATTTGTGATGATTGTGCAACTCGATTTTTTCGGCGGTCAACCAGCCCTGAAACAGCAATCCCGACCTTGTCAAAACCGCCGAATTTATCTTTTAACTTATTAATAAAACTGATAATTTGCGGAGTTGTTTCATCCTTGCGGTTAAACGAAACCTCATCAGAATCAACTATTTGACCGTCTTTCCCGAGGCACACGGCACGCAGATGAAAATTCGAGACCTCGATTCCTATCATTTTTTTATCTATTTGGTTTATTTCGCTCATGACTAAAAACTCTTTGGTTGGAAACTAGGGTGAATTGTATTCAGTCGTTAAGAAACTGTCAAATAAAGATTTAAAGTGAAAAGGTAAAAAGGGTGAAAAGTAAAAAAGTTTTGGTCTCCGAATTCTGATATTTTCGCTCAATGTTCCAAAAATCTCTTTTTGAAACAGAAGTTTTGACGCCTCCGAGTTTTAGCTGTGTCACTTTTCGCCCTTTTCACCTTTTCACTTTATTTACTTTGTCGCCTTTTGTTTGACGAACCGACTTTGGAAAGTTAATCTTTTACAGTTGCCTTCGGCACTTCAGCAATGGAACAGCATTACTTTTACCAAATCATCGAACAGTACGGCATTTATGCGGTTTTCGCCCTTTGCACCATCGAGGGCGACATCACTTTGCTGATTTCGGGGGTTTTAGCCCATCGAAGTTTTTTTGGTGAATACAGTTTTTTGAAAGTTTTTTTAGCCGGCATGCTGGGCGGCGTGGCGGGTGACAGTTTTGGATATTGGGTCGGACGGCTTTTTGCCAAAACTATCAGCAGTTACAAATTTTATCAAAGCGCACAGCCTCGGATTGAGCGTTTGGTGAATAAATTTGGCGGAGCGGCCATTATTATCTCTAAATATATTTACGGGATTCGAGTCGCAATTTGTATTTCGAGCGGAGTCGGGCGCATGCCCTTTTTGCGCTTTTTGTGGAACGATACGATCAGCTGTTCGGTGTGGGCACTAATTTTAGCCGGAACCGGTTACTTTTTTAGCGGCGCTATTACGAGTATTATCGGCGATTTTCAACAAATCGGGATCGCCATGTTTTTTATCGTGGTGCTCGGAATCACCGGGTTTTATTTGCTCGAAAGATTTTGGCTCTCCCAAAAAGTAGAAGAAGCCGCCCCCGAAACGATTCAGCTGATTGAAGAAAAAATTCACGACCTCGAAGACCGTTTGCATATCCCGCATCGTCACGAAGAAAAGCTGGAAAAAGAATTGTTAAGACGCGAAGGAAAGGACAAAGAATAAAGGACGTGAGTTCGCCGTTCGAAATCCGAAATTGGAATTTAACCTATGATTATTGAAGCATCTGCTCCGACCAGAGTTGATTTAGCGGGTGGAACGATTGACATTCCACCGATTTTTTTGTTTCACGAAGGCGCCGCCACCGTCAATTTTGCGGTCAGTCTCTTGGCCACATGTCGTTTGGAAACACGTGACGACGACAAAATTCTCATCGAATCCATTGACCGTCGGGAAAAATTTGAAACGTCACTCGGCGAGCTCGGCAGTTTGAGAGATGAGCCCCGGCTCGAATTACTTTCTAAACTGGTTTATTTCTTCAAACCCGAAGTGGGATTTAATATGATTACCGAATCGCAGGCTCCGGCGGGCGCGGGTTTAGCCGGCAGTTCGACCCTCAATATCGCCTGTATCGGCGCGTTAAATCGTTTAGTCGGAAATCGTTACACGCCCGACAGGTTTATCCCGATAGCCGCCAATATTGAGACTACAGTGATCCGGGTGATTGCCGGTTTTCAGGACTATTACTCGGCCCAATTCGGTTCGGTCGCCTCAATTCACTTTCGCCCTGACGGAATCGAACGCGAGTCATTAGCGGTTGACACCCGGACGTTGGAAGAGAGAATCGTCGTCCTTTATACCGGCGAGCCGCGTAACTCGGGAATCAACAACTGGGAAATCACCAAAGCTCATATTGACGGCGACAAAAAGATTTTTGAGATTTTTGAAGGTATCCGCGACACTTCTATTAAACTGCGCTCGGCCTTGTTGGCTTCTGACTGGAAGGCGGTCGGGGAAATTTTGCGGGTCGCGCATCCTCATCGCAAACAGCTTTCACCGCATATCACCACTCCGCGAATGGACCAATTAATTGACATCGCTCTGGCTAACGGAGCAATTGCGCCAAAGGTTTGCGGCGCGGGCGGCGGCGGATGTATTGCGTTTTTCTGCGAAGAAGGAAAAAAAGATGCGGTCGAAAAGGCTTTGCGCGCCGAATCCGATGCCGAGGTTTTGGATTGGAAAGTTGCGGCTGATGGTTTGGTGATAAAAGAGTTGTAAACGTTTGATGGCCAAATGCCCGGCAGTGTTTTTGGCCAACGCCGCTCTTGTTTTCGCCTTCTAAACCGACAGATTTGCTCTCTCCCCCAAATTCAAGGAGACGGATTTTTATGTATAAATTTTTGCTTTCAACTCTTTTTGTTTTATCCTTTTTCGCTTTTTCGGCCGAAGCCCAGCGGAGCAGTTTGCGGCTCCAGAATTTAGCTAATGATTTGCAGCGCAATGCC
>JANOEF010000266.1:0-7717 GCA_031413075.1 Acidobacteriota bacterium
CATTTTTTCACGGTGATCTAATTGGAGCCATTGGATTTAACGCACTTTTGCCGCTTTACGTATTGTTTTTTGGCTACCTGACGCTCTCCTTAGGTCTGACCGCAATTCGGGGAGTTGGATTGAGGTGGCAGTTTCTTAAACCCTGGATGGTCTATGGCTTTCTGGGAGTTTCATTTACCTTCGCCATTTTGCGAAACTTACCGTTTTATCCGCTCAGTCTGCTGGCGCCCTAAAAAAACTTTTCAAACCTGTCTTTTTTGTGTAAATTTAACTTTTATGAAAAATAGTTTAACGAGTCTTTGGATGAGGGGATTGTCGAGCTTCATCATCATTTCAACCATTTTTTCTTCGACTCTCGCGCAAACAAACTTTTTGGCTTCCGTGTTAGAAGAAGAACAAAAGCGGGCGATCAGTATTTTAAAAGAAAAGACCGATTTGCCGCCATATTTTTTGAGTTATTTGGTGACGGATACCCAATCCTGGAATGTTTCAGCTTCACAGGGCGTTTTGCTCAATTCGGGGGCGGGAAAAAGCCGGGTGTTGGACACGGTTTTGCGAGTCGGAGATTTCAAAGTTGATAATACTCGTGGTCGAGGCGGTTCGCGCAACAGCCGTCCGATACCTTTAGAGGATGACCGCGATGCCATCAAAAGCGTGATTTGGACAACCACCGACAGAACATATAAGGATGCGGTCGAAGCCTATTCGCAAATTAAAACTCGTCAGGAAACCCGGGCCGCAGAAGAAAATTCGGCGGATGATTTTTCTGCCGCCCTTCCTCAAAAAGCCTATTCATCGGCTGTCGCCCCAAAGATAGATTTAAAGATCTTGGAAGCCCGCGCCAAGAAGATTTCGGCTGTTTTCAAAAAATACCCGCAAATTTTCAGTTCCGGCGTTAATTTTTCCATCAGTACTACCAACCGTTATTTTGTTTCAACCGATGGAACTTCTCTGCAACACGGCAAAAATCTGGTTACCTTGGGAATTTCAGCCTCAACCCGGGCCGAGGACGGAATGGATCTGGGACGGTTTGAAACTTTTAGTTCGGCCGCCTTGAGCGGGTTGCCAAATGACGAAGAACTTTTACGGGTGGCCGAAACGGTAGCCAGAGATTTGATGGATTTGAAAAACGCGCCATTGGCGGATCCCTACGATGGTCCGGCCATTCTGTCAGGCAGAGCCAGTGGTGTTTTTTTTCACGAAATTTTCGGGCATCGAATCGAAGGACACCGGCAAAAAGGCAATACTGAGGGCAATACCTTTACCAAGCGGGTTAATCAGGAGATTTTACCTTCGTTCATTTCGGTCACGGATGATCCAACCGTGCCGAAATTTGGCGCGACCGATCTCAACGGTTTTTATCAATATGACGAAGAAGGTGTGTCAGCCCAAAAAGTTCCGTTGGTCGAAAGCGGCATTTTGAAGAATTTTCTGATGTCGCGGTCTCCGATCCAGGGGTTTCCGATTTCAAATGGCCACGGGCGTGCTTCAACCGGTTTTTCGCCGGTCAGCCGGCAGGGAAATCTTTTTATTCAGGCTAAACAGACCGTCAGTAACAAAAAATTGCGCGAAATGCTGATCGCTGAAGTTAAAAAACAAGGTAAACCTTTCGGTCTGTTTTTGGCGGATATTTCGGGCGGCTTCACTTCGACGCAACGAGCCGGAACCCAGTCTTTTCAGGTCAATCCGATCATGGTTTACCGGGTTTATGCCGATGGACGGCCCGATGAATTAGTGCGCGGAGTTGATTTGATCGGCACTCCGCTGACCTCGTTCAGCAAAATAATCGCGGCTGACGATAAACCCGAAATTTTTAATGGAGTTTGCGGAGCAGAATCGGGCTGGGTCCCGGTTTCAGCCATCTCGCCGGCTATTTTGGTGAGCCAGATCGAAACCCAAAAACGCGGTAAATCAAATCGTTTGCTACCGATTCTGCCACCACCCACGGCGGAACAAAAAGGAAACTAAACCTCGTGTATTGAATCTTGAACCCTGAACCCTGAACCTTGAATCTTGAATTATGAAGAAAATCATTTCGTTGTCTTTAATTTTATTTGTCCTGGTTGGTAGTATTTTTGCTCAACAAAATTCGTCTTCAAATGTCGTGTTATCCGCCTTAAGAGATGAACTCAAACGCTCGACGGCGAATTTGCAACTGAAAAATTTTGAGAAGCCGTATTTTATCGAATACAAACTGCAAGACGTTTATACCTATCGAATTGATGCCAGATTCGGAGCTTTGACAGTTTCGGGCGGCGGACGCTCGCGGCGTGGATCGGCGCAAGTTCGAGTCGGTGACTATGATTTTGACAACACCAACAGTGTTGGCGGCGGAATGGATTTTTCTTCGATTGAAGCAATTATGGAGGGGTTCGAATCGGGGCCGGGGGGGCAGGTTCTGCCCTACGAGGACGATTATGAATCAATTCGGCAACGGTTTTGGCTGATGACGGATTCCGCCTATAAAAGCGCGATTGAACAAATTGCTGCCAAAAGAGCCTCCATCAAAAATAATCCGCCGGATGAAAAATATCCTGATTTGACTAAAGAAACAGCGGTCACCGAACTGACTGAGGCGCAAAAAATTGAGCTTGAAGTACCAAAATGGGAGAAAATCATCAAAAATCTCTCGGCAATTTTCAAAAAGTATCCGGACATCATCAATTCAAATGTTTCGATGTTTGTTTATTCGTCCGACAATTTGATGATCAATAATGAGGGCTTTTTGATTCGAAAGCCGGCTAATTATTTGGGTTTGAACATTCAGGCCGATACACAAACCGAAGATGGTTACAATCTGGGAGCCGCCCGGACTATTTACGGGACAACTCTCAATTCAATTTCGGATGAGGCAGAACTTACCAAAATCGTCAATGATTTGGCGGCTGAACTCTTAAAAACCCGCACCGCTCCGAAATTTAGCGAAACTTACATCGGCCCGGTTTTATTGACCGAAAACGCATCGCCCAATATTTTTGCCCAAAGTTTTTCGCCAAACCTAATCAATCGCCGGGGTGACAATTCCCGGGATCTTTCCGACCGCATCAATCGCCGCGTTTTGCCTTCATTTTTGAGTGTTACGGATAATCCGCAACTCGACAAGATCGGTCAAACCGAATTGCCCGGAGCCTATAAATTTGATTCGCAGGGAATCGAAGGAAAACCATTGGTGCTGGTCGAAAACGGCATTTTGAAAAATATGTTGACTTCCCGGACTCCGACCAAATTTTCTAAACAATCAAACGGCCGGGCCGGAGGAATTTCAAATTTAATTGTCGAAGCCTCGGTCAAAAAGACCTTGGCCGAATTAAAAGCCGAACTCATCAATCAATGCAAAATCCTCAAGATTCCGTTTGGCATTATGATCAAAGGGCTCACTTCGGGCGGCGGTTCGATCTATAAAGTTTACTCGGAAGACGGACGCGAAGAATTGGTCAGAGGCGTCAATGCCGAAGGGGTCAGTCTCCAGGATTTTCGGCAAATTCTGGCGGCCGGCGATGATGCCTGGACTATTAATTTTCCTTCGCGGGGGGGCGATTCTAACCTGAGCAGCACCACGGCACCTTCGATTTTGCTCGAAGAAATGGTTTTGCGAAAAGACGGGTTTGCAAAATCCAGACCGTATATTTTGACTAACCCGTATTTTGATAAGCAAAAGTAAATGTTATGAAAGTTCGATTTGGAATGATTCCGGTTTTACTGGCAATTTGTTTTTGGAGTGCTTGCACCACTGGACAATCGTTTGAAACTCGACCGAACGAGGCACCGCCGATTCTTAATTCTTCAGGTTCGAAAGAAGAGAAAATCGCCGAATTTAACAAATCCATCTTTTGTTTGTCTGTGATTACGCCAAAATTCCCCAATCCGAAACGCCGGGCCATCGGAACGGCATTTTTGGTGTCCGACAAACTTTTGGCAACGGCGTTTCACGTTAAGCAAGACCTTGACCGGCAAGCCGCTCAATCGGCCAAATTTGCCGGACATATTATCGCCTGGAAAAAATTTGAGGATGGTGAATATTTTGAAATTCCGATCAAATTTGTGGTGGCTGATCCAAAATCCGATCTTGCCCTATTTAGTTTTGATGCGGAGGGGCTCAAACCCCAAGCCAAAAAACGGAATATCAAACCGCTCCCGTTGGCTGACCGTTTACCGAATTTCGGCGAAGATATTTTGTCTGTCGGTTACTATGGAATGATGGAATTTCCTTTTAATTCTCTAGGAAATGTTTCAAATATTGAGAATAACGAAGACATCTATGCGGATCTGACGCTGATGCCCGGCAATAGCGGAAGTCCTCTGATTTCAATGAAAACGGGCGAAGTTCTAGGCGTTAATATCAAAGTGATGACCATCGGCGACGGCACCATGCGGCTCGGAATCGCCAAGAAGATCTCTAAATTGAATGAGTTGATGAAGCAGGTGAAGCCGTAACGAATATCCCTGGCGAGGGATCATTCAATCGTTCGTAACTCAAGCCGGGTTTGATTGACCACTAATCTTTGTCAAGGTTGGGAATTGATTCAAATTCTGAAGTTTCAATAACTTAAATCAATTCCGCACTTTTGCCCCGGACGTTTTTGCTTTTGCTTCCAGCTT
Source organism: Acidobacteriota bacterium (assembly GCA_031413075.1). Classification (GTDB taxonomy): domain Bacteria; phylum Acidobacteriota; class Blastocatellia; order Pyrinomonadales; family Pyrinomonadaceae; genus JAIBCC01. The sequence goes on from JANOEF010000266.1 coordinate 4,600, forward strand.
AAAAAAATGCAAGTATCTTTTTGATCTTAATCATCGAAAACTGGCTCATAACTCATCCCCGGATAAATAAATTTGTTTGTATCGATCGGGAGGTCTTTTTTTAATTGTGTCTAGATTCGCACTTTGAGTTATAATTAAAGCAAACACTAACCACACTTTAGATAAATATGATTGAAGGCGATTCACAGCAGATTACACAATTGCTCGTTCAATGGGGCAACGGCGATCAAAAAGCATTGGACGACCTGATGCCGCTTGTCTATAAAGAACTGCATCGGATGGCAAAACGTTATATGAATCGCCAGGACAGCGGTCATACTATGCAAACGACCGAATTGATCCACGAAGCATATTTAAAATTGGCGGGAAATGGAGAAAAAGACTGGAAAAACAGGTCTCATTTCTTCGGTGTCGCATCTCAGGCGATGAGGCATATTTTGGTTGATTACGCCCGTTCGAAAAATAGCCAGCGACGCGGCGGACTTCAAGAGAAAATCACGCTCGCAGAAAATGCAATGGTTTCAAGTAATAAGGCGGATGAGATCATCGCTTTAGATGATGCTTTATCCAAACTTGCTAAATTTGACCAAAGAAAAAGCCGGGTGGTTGAAATGAAGTTTTTCGGCGGTTTGAGCTTTGAAGAAATCGCCGAAGTGTTGCAAATGTCAATTATTACAGTCCAACGTGATTGGAGTTTTGCAAAAAATTGGTTGTCAAATGAAATCTCCCGAAGTTGATAAAACGCAGTAGTCAGTAAGTATTACGCGCGAAGCAGTATCTGAGAAAGGTTTGGATATTTTCCGACGTGAAGCTAATATTCGAATTCTAAAACTACGTTTCCTCATTTTATGAATACAGACAGATTCAAGAAAATTGAAGAGATTTATTACGCAGCATTAGAAGTTTCACCCGAAGCACAAGCATTATTTTTGGAGGATAAATGTGGCGGTGATATTGAATTAAAAAAAGAGATCGAAGCGATTCTCTATTTTGAAGAGAATCCGATCGGTTTGATAAATTCTTCGCCTGACGAACTAGCCGCTGAAATGCTTGCCGATCGGCAAGCTCCGAAAGACCTTAGCAATAAAAAAATAGGACGCTACCAGGTTCAAAAAATTCTCGGCGAAGGGGGAATGGGTACCGTCTATCTCGCCCGAGATACCCGCCTCGCCCGTCCGGTTGCGCTAAAAATCCTGTCTGCCGAGATGGTCAAAAATAATGATCGGGTGCAGAGATTTATGCACGAAGCCCGCTCGGTTTCCGCACTCAATCATCCTCATATTTTGACCGTTCACGAGATTGATAAATTTATTGATGAAAAAGGCGAAACAATTCATTTTATTTCGATGGAATTTGTTGACGGTAAAACCTTTAATGAATTGATTTATTCAAACAAAACCTCAATCAGTGAACTCTTAAAATATCTTTCACAAGTTGCTCAAGGTTTAGCCAAAGCACATTCTGCCGGTATCGTTCACCGCGATCTGAAACCCGAAAACATTATGGTTTCAACTGACGGCTTCGCAAAAATTCTTGATTTTGGTTTAGCCAAACTCACCAACACGGAAAACGAACTTCATGCGCTTCAGAAACATAGATCAAAATCGGGCATCATCATGGGAACTTTAGGCTATATGTCGCCCGAACAAGCTTGCGGAAAGCCTAATATTGACGAACGTTCGGATATTTTTTCTTTCGGCTGTATTTTGTATGAAACGGTCGCAAAAAGAAAAGCCTTTGAGGCAGAAATGACGATTGACGCGCTTCACCAGATCATTCATTCCGAACCCGCTTCGTTAAAAAATTTTAACCCGAATATTCCTGATGAATTAAACGCTTTGGTCGAGCGTTGTCTTCAAAAAGAGCCGGATAAAAGGCTTTATAAAGCGGAGCAAATTGCCTCGTTGTTACATAGAATGTCGTTGGAAAAAAATGATGATTATGCAGTTTCAATTTTATCTAACGAACAGCAAACCTTATTTTTGAACAAAGCGGGGACCAAAGAAAGTTATTCTCAAAATTTTTCGGAACAGCGGCGGCAGGTGACAGCGATGTTTGTCGATGCATCCAGTATTTCGGAAATGCTGGATGAATTCGATCTCGAAAGATCATCGCTCATAATGAAAAAATTGTGGAATATTTTGGGCGAACTGATTAGCACCGGCGGCGGAAAGCTCGGTGAATATCTGGCTGACACGGCTCTTTATATTTGGGGAATGGATTCGATCCGGGAAAGCGACCCGGAAAATTGTGTGCGGACCGGTTTGAAATTGCAAACTGCAGTAAGAGATTACTTTAACAAAGAGTTGAGCAAAGAAATTAACCTGTTGGACGAGGAAAAAGAAGAATTTGCGCAAATGCATTTCTTAAAAATCGGCATCAGCACCGGAACGGTTTTGATTGGAAACAGCACCGATACAGGTGAGTTTATCACCACCGGTTCGGCGGTCAATATAGCAAAACGCCTTCTTTCCAAAACTCCGGTCGGCGAAGTTTTTGTTTCGCACGATACCTACCGGCACATTCGAGGAATTTTTCAGATTGAAGATGTCAACCTGAATAGAAATTTTTCATTCAAACACAAGCAAAGGGAGTTGAAAATTTATTCGGTAAAAGGCGTCAAACCTAGAGCTTTCCGGATGGAAACACGCGGCGTCGAAGGAATCGAGACTGCGTTGGTCGGGCGTGAATCCGAACTGCTCAAAATGCTGAACGCTCTCGACAGTGTCAACGAAGACGGGGAGCTTCAGGTTGTCACAATCGTCGCCGAAGCCGGGTTGGGAAAGTCCCGTCTTTTGTTTGAATTCCACGATCAAGTTGAACTTTTGCCTGACAGGTTCATTTTTTTCAACGCTCGTGCCTTAGAACCAATGAGCGGGCAGCCGTTTTCACTGGTCAGAGATCTGTTTTTGTTTCGATTTGAAATAGGAGAGAATGATTCAAAAAATGCCGCCCGCGAAAAGTTTGTTAAGGGGGTGTTGGGACTGACTTCCGAAACGGCCGGAAAATTCGGAAAAGATGAAAAAGCCGAATTGAAAGCTCATTTTATCGGGCATCTGATCGGGTTGGATTTTTCGGATTCACCGCATATTTCCAAACTGCTGGACAATGAAAAACA
>JANOEF010000267.1:0-9724 GCA_031413075.1 Acidobacteriota bacterium
CATTCGAAGTTATACAGACAACGGCAAACAGTTTTTGGAGAAAGGACGCCTTGATGAGGCCAAGTGGAATCTTGAGCAGATCGGTGAATTAACGGAACGGATGGCGCAAATTGGGGTGCAGCTAAAACTCTTCTCAAAAAAATCGAGTGGACAGATCGTTGCCGTCCCTTTGCACGGGGTCATAGATGGCGCTTTAGAAATTTTAAACCCGAGTTTGAGAAAGGCCGGAATTAAAACTAACATTATTGTCAACCCGGAAGATCTCGAGGTTCTTGCCAATAATGTGTTGTTACAGCAGGTACTGGTGAATCTCATATCAAATGCCATGCAGGCGATGGAGGGACAGGAGGGCAAAGAAATCAACGTACAATGCACCGTCGAAGATGGAAAAGTACTGGTAGCCGTTGAGGATAATGGTCCAGGGTCGAGTGCCCTGCTGATGATTGCGATTGAGGATAAAAAGTATTTTACGCAGGTCAGCGGCGGTTTGCAGGATGAATTAACCGACGGAATTATAGGTCAATTAAATCGTCAATATCTGGTGCCGGCCTTCAAAGCGGGTGATTATTCCAAAGGCATCAATGACGCCATAGACGCTTATCTTCGCACCATTCAGGAACGAAATTCTGCTCCGGCCGGCGCGCCGACTCCGACTCCGACTCCGGCTGCAAGCAAAAGTTATGGGTTGGGAGGGGGAACAGTTTTTTGCTGCATCGTCGTCTTTATCGTTATTATCATCATTATTCTTTCTTCGATCGGGAAAGGCGGGTCGGGCGGCGGCGGGTCGCGCTCTAACCGTGATCGGTGGCAAAGTGGCGGTTTCGGAGGCAATTCCGGCAACCGCGATTCTTCGTATTCACCGGTTATTATCTGGGGCGGTGGATCGTCCGGGAGCAGTGGCGGTTCTTCGGACTGGGGAAGTTCCGGCGGTGATAGCTGGGGCGGTTTCGGCGGCGGCGGGGGCGGATTTGACGGCGGCGGCGCCGGCGGAGACTGGTAATTCGATTTTGGATTTGGAAATGCTGATTGCGAATTGTAGGAATTTGAAATGACTAACGAATTTAATAATTTTATTGACGATTTGAAAGCCACACACGGAGCAAACTTGGCTTGGCTTCGGTGATTTTATATGGCTCGGCGGCGGTGGGAGATTTTATAGCACAGGCTTCCGATTACAATTTATTGATTGCCCTGCACGAAATTCGCCCAAAGGATTTACGGGCAGCTCACGGCTGTCTCCGCGAGTGGCGAAGGCTCGGACATCCGGTTCCGGTTTATTTTACAGTCGCTGAGCTCAAAGAAGCCGGTGATGTCTTCCCGATTGAATTTCATCAGATGGAACGAGCCAGAAAAGTGCTTTACGGCGACGATGTCTTGGCTCAAGTAAAAATTACGGACATTTTTTTGCGGCATCAAACTGAATATGAGCTGCGAAGCAAACTACTGCAGCTGCGTCGCTTATATATTCCGGCTTCGGTTTCAACTGAAAAACTATGCCAACTCATGACTGAAAGTTTAGTCAGTTTTACGGCTTTATTCCAGGCGGTTTTATTGCTTCATGGGTTTGATTCTCCGATAAATAAACAGTCAATCATTGAGGCGACCGTGAAACATCTGAAAATTGACGGCCAACCCTTTGAACATATTTTTGAGATTCGTGCAAATTCAGCATCTAATTCTCTTAATGAAGTTTCGGCCAATCAACTTTTTTCGAGTTATATGGAACAGATTGAAAGAGTAATAGATGCAGTTGATAAGATTAAGAAATCGTAAATCGTTTTGTTTTAATTGTTAATGGTTAATAGTTTGCGAGACAAACGAAAAACAAATGACAATTAACAATTAACATTTAACGATTAACATTTAAAATTTAGGAGATAAGAAGATGAAAAAGTTTTTATTATTAGCCATAGTTTTATTCGCGGCTTTTGGCTTAAGCGGGTGTAATTACAACTCTTTAACTGCTGGACAACAAAACGTCAAAGGTAAATGGGCAAATGTCGAAATTGCTATGCAAAATCGGGCGGATTTGATTCCGAATTTAGTTGAAGCCGCCAAAATGGCTGGGATTCAGGAGCAAGAAGTTTTCGGGCAAATCGCCGATGCCCGCTCAAAATTGTTGGGTGCCGGAAATGCCGCCTCTGCCGATGCTAAAACCCCTGAACAACGTCAGGCCATGATGGAAGCTAACTCCACTTTTGGCGGAACCATCGGGCGTTTGCTGAGTTTAACTGAAAGCTATCCGCAATTACGCTCCAACGAATCTTTTCTAAAATTACAGGATGATTTAGTCGGAACTGAGAATAAACTCAAAGTTGCCAGACAAGATTATACGGGGGCAGTTCAGTCCTACAATACTGAGCGAGCACAGTTTCCGGGGATTATTACGGCAAGTCTGTTTGGCTTCAAAGAAGAACCTCAATTCAAAGCCGATGAAGCGGCCAAGGAAGTGCCGAAAATCAATTCAAACGATTTACGAAAACCGACTCCGGCACCGGCCAATAAATAGGTTTTTCAAAATGAAGGTAAAAGCGGCTTGTCAGATTTGGTAAGCTGCTTTTTTTTATTTTGCCGGATACTGACCGGGTCGGTACTGTCTAGTGCATCTGCCTGCATAAAAACTTGGCTGTGAATATTGGTGGCGAGTCAAGGGTAGAAATATTAAAAGAAAAGCGTCTTTGATTTATTTGAAAAACTCAATAAAACGCGGATGAGTTACGCTTTTAAGCGTGAAAGTGCCAAATATAAAATCACGTCTGAGTGATGCCTCCAAGCTCGAAAATAGCTGAACAACTTTCAGCCTTCGCTGTCATCAAAAAGTTAAATAACATCCGTCTTGAGTAATCACCGGCAAATCGCGCCTAAAGAGCGCAACTCGTACGCGAAATAGCTCACAACTTTCAGCCTTCGCTGTCATTAAACAGTTAAATGACATCCGTCTTGAGTAATTACCGGCCAATCGCGTCTCTAGGGACGCAACTAGTACGCGATTTTTTAACTCTTGATTCGCATATTAGATCATTTTTTTCTTCGCACATTTTGTTCAAAAACCTGCATAAATATTATCTCGTTGCATCTATGAAACAAATTAGATAAAAATTTTTACGGGCTTAAAATCCGCGAGAGTTACACATCGAACAATTGTCGCAGGGTTTATTTGTTTCAAACAGACAGGCTTTTTGGATTTGTTGATTGACAATAATTTCATCAACTAATTCTTCAATCATCTGGAATTTTACTTGACTGGGATGAATCGGGGCCGAATACTGAGCTTTTGACTCCGAGGCTTGGGCTGAGAACTGGGCTTCAATTTTATCCAATCTCGAATTGATATTTTCGAGACTTTGGCGCAAAAAAGTAGAATCGTCGCTTCCCTTTTCTTCGTCTTGCAATAGAAGTGCGATTTGTTCCATCAGCTTTTGATTTTTGTCATTCGACATAATTTGGAATTATTTTTCCTGTGGCAATAGATCTATGTAATCAACCACCCCGACAATGGCCGAGTCAATGGCCGCTCCTTGTTTGCCGGTTGAGGCGGTAGATGCCCCCCAACCCTCTTGGACAATCAAAACCACATCACCTTCGCCAGAATTAACTGAGTCCAACGCCAGACAAGTATAGTCCATATCTTCGCCCTCCGGCGTGATTTGGCGGCACAACAAAATCCGCGCTCCCTCGTAACGCTGATTTTTCTGGGTGGCTACCACATTTCCGATGACCCTTGCAATGAGCATGTTTTAGATAACTGAAAATTGATAGTTGACAATAAAAAACTCTGCTATAAACCAATTTTATCTTTCAAATTTTATTGTTATAAACGTGTTTTTCCGAATCTATAATTCCGACAATGGTGCAATCAGTTGGTGTTTCGTCGCGCTTAAAGGGAAAACTTGCTTCTTTTCCGCGGCACCAAAACACTAATTCTCCCACACCGGCGCCGACAGCGTCTAACGCTACCATCGGTGTTCCTTTCGGCATTAGTTCGGCATCCAGTGTTTGAACTATCAAAAGTTTACGCCCTTTCAGCGATTCATTTTTGATAGTTGAAACAACGTTTCCGATGACACGGGCAATTTGCATTTTGTTTATTCGGAATAAATTTCACTATAGTGGAGGCTGGAATATTCCCTGGCGAATCTTTTCTCGGTTGCGCAACCTATTTTTATTCCTCTTTCGGGAGTCCCACTCTTTTTCCCGGGCTGAAAAAGGAAGTACTGAAGCCATCAAAACAACGAACCGCCAAATAGAATTTCTCTAAACATACGGTTTAAGGATTCTAAATACAATCTATTTCATCAATCACCCCAATGATGGCTGAATCAACCGGACAATCCCTGTTGCCCTCCGCCATCCGGGCCGATGAACCGCCGACAATAATTACTTTTTCGTGATAGCCGGCCCCAACCGTATCCACCGCCACCAAATACCCGTTTTGGTCAGTGCCGTCCAAATTGATTGGTTTGACAATCAAAAGTTTTTTGCCTTTTAAACGCTCGTCTTTATGCGTTGAAACGACTGTGCCTAAAATGCGCGCAATTATCATAAATTAGTGTTCAGTGATTGGTGGTCGGTGGTCAGCGGTCTTATCTGTTTACTGCTCACTGACTACTGACCACTATTTTGGAACCACCGGCAATCTTTCATCCACGCTCGAATGCGGACGCGGGATGACGTGAACACTAACCAGTTCACCGACCCGGCGAGCGGCGGCGGCGCCGGCATCAGTGGCGGCTTTGACGGCCGCCACATCTCCGCGAACAATTGCCGTCACAAATCCGGCCCCGATTTTTTCATAACCGACAAGCTGGACATTGGCGGCTTTGACCATGGCGTCAGCCGCCTCTATTGTCGCTACCAGTCCTTTCGTTTCAACCATTCCCAATGCTTCTTGCATTTAATTTCTCCTAAAAATAATTAAATTATTCCTTCGTAAATTTCGTTCACGCTCAATTCTATGTCAAGCGACTCCAGTTTCAAAGTCTCTCCTGCTTCATATTCGCTTTGAAACCAAAACTTTTCGTCGTATTTAGTGTAAAGCGTGACAAACCTTTTGTCTTGTGAGATTAGCAAATACTCCTTAAAACTTGGGATTGATTTATAGGCTTTGAATTTATCGCCTTTATCAAATTTCTCAGTCGAATCAGATAAAACTTCGACAATTAAAATCGGATTTAGTAATCGTTTAAATCCTCCCATCTCCTCAAACTCAGCTTTTCCACAAACAATCGTTAGATCAGGATAGCGATAAGGTAATAAACTGGGAACTTTTACTCCCAACTCACTTGGATACACTTTACAACCTTTTGGAACTAACTGTGCTCGCAGAATTGCATTCAAACTAGACTGAATTTCAGCGTGTTCCGGGCTTGCCCCCATTTCAAACACTGTTCCGTCAAAATATTCGTAAAGACCTTCTGCTTTCGCATCAAAATCTAAATATTCTTCTAAAGTCATTTGTTGATTGATAATCTGGGTCGCACTCATATTTACCTCACATCGGTTCACTTCACACTCGCCACTTGCGATAAAAGCTCAATCAACTCTTCCCGGGTGAAAGAGATTTTTGCACCATTTGCGGTTGCAGGATCGTGAATATCACACGAAATATTTGTGTCTGCCAGATACCCGCACGATTGACAACGTGCTGATTCGGTCAAATAACCTGCTTTTTCTCTGATGTTTATCAATTTCTCAATTGAATCGGGTGGCAAATTTGTTGCTCCGCCAAGCGCCCGCGAGAGAATTGCAATTTTCGCCGTGTGCTCCAAAGTTTCTAATCTGTCAAAAGCCTGCCAAAGGTCGTCGCCATACGCAACTGCTCCGTGATTTGCCATCAAAAGGGCGTTGTGGTGCGCAACAAACGGCTTCATTGAATCAGTCAATTCGTCGGTTGAAGGCGTTCCATAAGCCGTCAAAGGAACACATCCCAGAGTTAAAATAACTTCGGATAATATCGGTTGATCAATCGCCAATCCGGCGACGGCAAATGCGCTCCCGTGCGGCGGGTGAGCGTGACAAACCGCTTTCACATCGGGGCGCATTTTGTAAATCAAAAGATGCATGGCCAATTCCGAAGAGGCTTTTTTATCGTTCAATGCCTTGCCGTTCATATCGGTAATCGCCAAACCAGTTTCGGTCATCCGCCCCTTACAGGTCATAGTCGGGGATGCCAGGACTCGATTTTCGTCCAGCCGGATACTGACGTTGCCATCCGATGAAACGACGTAAGCTCTGTCATACATCAACTTACCAACTTCGATAATTATTTTTCGGGCTAGCGATTCTTCCATTTAATCCTCATCACAAAAACTTCCAGGGAAAACACAACCACTTGGAGGCTTTTGAACCTTTCCATTCCTTAAATCTTTTTCGACCATTTCGATTATTTTGTTGATTTCGGTGAGACGTTTCTGATAAATCTGTAATTCCTTCGAAAATTTACTTGTAATTTCAAGACTTCTGATTTTCGACCTGTAAAGATTTCTTCTTTCATCAAGGCGATGTAATTCTATACTTCCAAAATCATCCTGACAATCTAATTTTGAAGATTTCATTTGGTCAATGAAAGCAACATTTTGCAAAATTACATTTTCCTTTTTTTCAGTTTCACTTTCAAATAAGGGGACAGATAGAACTCCCATTAAAAAGCTCAAAACAAATGGATAGCAACTACTGGATAATTTATTTCCACACATTTTTTCTACCTCAAAACAAAACTCACAAAAGCCTATTTTACACGACTTTTGCGAGTTTACTAATTTTAATTTGATAGAATTTTATCTGGCTCTCGGAGCGTTAGGAACGGTTTCCAACGGCATCTCAATCGTGGCTGGAATCGAAGAAATCGGTGGCGGTGCCGGAACTTCTAACAAAATCATTCTTTCCGATTCTTCCAATCTTTGTTTGAGACGTTTATTTTCCAACTCCAAACGCTGTTTTTCATAGCGGAGCGCTCTGGTTTCGTGTTTTTTACCACAACGGTTTTGCTTGAATTTCAAGGTCGGGGCCAGACTGACAAAAAAGCTTGCCACAAAAAGCCCGACTGCCAAAGCCATGACGAAAGGAATGATTCTTTTGAAAAAAGCCTGATTTAACATAATATTTTACCTCAAAAATTAATTTCTACTTTTTTATTCGGCGAGTCTTGCCGTTTGGTTTCACTATTTTACCATTATCCCCGACCGGTTGTGCAAGAAAATATGACAAACTTTCGAGAGAAATAGTTAAATCTACCGATTTAAGCTTAACTTCATCAATAGCTTTTAACGCAATCGGGGCAAAATTCATGACAGCTTTGATTCCGGCCTTCATTATTAAATCTAAAACACCCTGGGCAAACTGGGCCGGAACCGCTATCACGGCGACATCAATTCGTTCTTTTTCAACTACTTCGGCAAATTTTTCAATATCGTTTATTTTAATATTACCGATTTTCTGTCCGATTTTGGCTTTGTCAGTGTCAAAAAGTGTAACTACCGAAAAATTTGACTGGGTATATTCGTAATAATCCGCCAGTGCCGTTCCGAGCCGACCTGAACCGATAATGCAGACCCGATGTTCGTTGTTCAATCCGAGAATTTTTATTAATTGTTCGCGCAAGGTTTCAACATAATAGCCGACTCCGCGCACCCCAAATTCACCAAAATACGCCAAGTCTTTGCGAATCTGAGCCGAATTCAAATGAAATCTTTTGGCCATATCGTCCGACGAAGTAGTTTTCACCCCCGTCGCCGCAAGTTCATTCAAACAGCGAAGATACACACTCAAACGATTGGTAGTTAATTCTGAAATTTTCTCGACTTTCATTGCTGGCATTGATTATATCGCAATTTGTGAAAAATTGAACTAACGGGGTAGATGAAATGGATTGTTATATCGTTGCCCTTCAGTAAAAATTCGATTACAATTATCGTTTCAAGTGTGAAACATTTAACTGTAAAAATTACTAAATGATTGCTTATTTATCAGGAAAACTATTAGAAAAAGATGCAAATGTCGTCATTATTGATGTCAATGGCGTTGGCTACGAAGTCTCGATTCCGCTTTCGACCTTTTACGAACTCGGCGAAGTCGGCGCAGATGTTTCACTTCGGGTGCAAACAATTGTCCGCGAAGACGCTTTTCAGCTTTTCGGTTTTAAGACAGTTCGCGAGAAAGAATTGTTTTTACTTTTGATTTCAGTTTCGGGAATTGGACCTAAATCAGCCATCACCGCCCTTTCGGGAATGTCGGCGGATGAAATCATTTCGGCTATCCGAACCAATAATCTGGTTCGTCTTAATGCTATTCCGGGAGTTGGCAAAAAAACTGCTGAAAGAATCGTCATCGAATTACGCGATAAAATCACCAAACTGTCGGCAATTGCCGGCGAAGAAATGAAGTCCGAAGGGATTCCGATGAGTTCGGGTGATGCTGTTATGGATGATGCAATTTCAGCCTTGACCAATCTGGGCTACCAACGCGCCGCCGCCGAAAAAGCCATTAATCAGGCAATGCAAGAAGGAACAGAAACGAGCGTTCAGAAACTTTTGAGAAGAAGTTTGCAATTGTTGGCAAAAGGTTAATGTAATTTGGGATGTAGAACTTATGGCTAAATCTGTTTATTTTTTATTTTTGTTTTTTGCTGCTCAACTGTTTGCTCAGGATATTCCGAAGTCTGCAGTAATACTTGAAAAAGCCAAGGTGACAGCGACACGGCAATTAGTTTTATGGATGCCGAGCCCAAAAATGAATCCTCGTCACCCCGAAGAGCTTTATACCTGTCCCGACGAAACTCGCGGGCATTATTATTCAGGCATTGCCAAAGTTTCGCTGATTGATTTGAAAACAAAAAAGACGATCAATACGATCGAGATTGCCGTCCAAAACAATCCCGGCGAAGAAAAATCCATTGATTTGCCGTATCTGATCAAACGCGGATATTACCACGTTCCCAAAATTGATAAAAATAAAGAAGGCAAACCAGTCATAATGAAACTCCAGGATTATAATAATGATGCGAAGCGGCACGAATTTGCCATTTTTGACGCCGTGGCCTGTATGGGATTTGAAACTACTCTGATTGGTTACAGTTTATTACAGGATGCCGTCATTCAATATCCGATTGAGTTAAAAACCGCCGACAAAACTTATTACGGAATGTGGGCAGATTATCTTTTCGGGCAAAAAGTCAATAAACAAGGCCTTTGGAAATACCAAATTGACTATCGCGGACGTGGTGGATCACTCGACAAATACGAATTTCGTTACGATCAAAAACGCGAGAAGTTTTACGGCAAGTTATACAGTTTGTTTGAAGAATAGAAAGCCATATCCAAAAACTTGCCCGACTTTAGACATGAGACTTGAGAATTGAAACCCAAAAAAGAATGACTGAAAACCTGGATAATTTTGATAACCGCGATGGCTCTCAGATGGATGACGAAGCCCAGATCGAACTTTCTTTGCGTCCTACGCGGCTGGCGGAATACATTGGGCAACCCAAAGTAAAAGATAATTTGCGGATTTTTATGAAAGCGGCGCTGGCTCGTCGTGAAGCACTCGACCACGTTTTGCTGACGGGGCCACCCGGCACCGGAAAAACAACGCTCGCGGGAATTACAGCCAATGAAATGGGGGCAGAACTCAAATCAACGGCTGCCCCAATAATTGAAAAAGCCGGTGACCTGGCCGCCCTTTTAACCAATCTCAACGAAGGCGATGTGCTTTTCATTGACGAAATCCA
>JANOEF010000268.1:0-1704 GCA_031413075.1 Acidobacteriota bacterium
AATTTTTTCACCCGCCAGCATACGGGCAATTTCTTCAATTCGGTCAGTTTCGCTCAATTCCCTGACTTGAATCTGCGTCCGATTTTGTCCCATTTCTTTTTCGACCAAATAATGATGATCGGCCAATGAGGCAACCTGCGGCTGATGCGTGACGCATAAAACCTGACTGTGGCGCGACAATTCTTTGAGTTTCAGTCCGACAGCTTCGGCCACACGCCCGCCGATGCCCGTATCAATTTCGTCAAAGACCATCGTTTTGGCAGATGCGGAAAGTTTGGCAACGGTGTTCAAAACCAGCATCAGCCGCGAAAGTTCCCCCCCCGAAGCAACCTTTGCAATCGGTTTTACGGATTCGCCCAAATTTGCCGAAAAGTAAAACTCAACCGAATCAAATCCTTTGACATTAAATGATTTATCGTTCGTCTCGCCGGATTCTAGCCGCACCTCAAACCGGGCCTTTTCGAGCGCCACGGCCTTCAGATTTTCCTCCACGCTTTTTTCAAACGCCGCCGCCGCGGTGAGACGTTTTTCGTGAAGCCGGCGGGCGGCCTCAAGATATTCTCCGCGCAATTTGGCAGATTGTTTGTTTAATTCGTTTTCGCGCAATTCGGCGGTTTGAATGTTATTGAGCCGCTCTTCAGATTCGGCAAAATGTGCCAAAACGCTTTCAATATCGCCGCCGTATTTGCGTTTAAGTCGGGTAATTTCGGCTAAACGATTTTCGATTTCGGTTAATCTTTCGGGTGAAAATTCTAACCCGTTCCGAAAATCACGGAGCCCGATCGCCAAATCTTCGAGGATTGCCTGAGCATTTTGCAAGCCTTCGCCGTAATCCCTAAAACTTGCTTCAAACTCGGCTAAACTATTGATGCGGCGCACCATCCGCTCCAAATTAGTCAGCACGGCCTCTTCGTTTTCGTACAGCAAAGCGTAACTTTCATCGCTCAAAGTCGAGAGTTTTTCGACATTATTCAGTCGCCGTTTTTCTTCTTCCAGCGATTCCGCTTCGCCAACCTGTAATTTTGCTTTGCCGATCTCTTCGACTTGAAATTGCAAAATATCCAGCAGCTGCAGTTTTTGTGCTTCGTCCTCGCGCAATGATTCAAGTTCGCGTTCGATGACTGCCCATTCCCGATATTTTTCCGCCACAATTTGCCGCAGAGTTTCGGCCTCGGCATATTCGTCCAAAATCTCGAGATGTGTGGTCGAATTAAAAAGCGTCGCCTGCTCGCCCTGTCCGTGAATATCCACCAAAAACGTTCCGATTTTTCGCAAAAAAGCCTGCGTCACCGATTGATTATTAACAAAGATACGGTTTTTACCCGACAACGAGAGTTCACGCCGAACGATCAGATCGGCCTCATTTGTATCGTCCAGTTCGATGCCGCTTTCGTAAAATATTTCGTGTAAATCAGCCGTCGGTTTGATCGAAAAAAGCCCTTCGATCTGGGCATTTGCCTCACCCTCTTTAATCAAATCCGAAGACACCCGCTCACCCGTCAACGCCGACAGACTGTCCACAATGATTGATTTTCCCGACCCCGTTTCACCTGTCAAAAGGTTCAGGCCTTTCGAGAATTCGAGTTCGATTGCCTCAATTAAGGCAATATTTTTGATTTTGAGCAGCGACAGCATATTTAGATTTTAGATTTTGGATTTTAGATTGGCGATTGTAAAGTCTGAAAGCTGAATTAACAAATCTAC
>JANOEF010000269.1:0-9698 GCA_031413075.1 Acidobacteriota bacterium
GTTTGACGACATTTTGAAAATCAAGAAAAGTTTGCAAATAGCTGATTAACTTTGGTTTTTGGTTTTTCTTCATTGTCCATTGCCCATTGTTAATTGTGCATTGGTGCTTAATGCTTTGGATTGCAGTTGTTGCTTGGGGATTTTGGCTTGGCGGATTGATTTATCAAGATTAGCCCAATACTCCATCCAAGAAATGGTTGTGATTATACCGCTTTGGAACGCAAATTTGCCACAATCCGGGTCTTGAATGGAAGTCAAGACCCGGATTTTATCTTCCGACCGTCAATCAAAAGTTCACTCTCAAGACTTTGGATAACGATGTTTTCAGTTTTGGACGGTGGTAATTTGCTCAACCTAAAAAGCAACTTTACCAAACAAAGAAAGGCTTTTATATACGCAACAATACTTAATTTGACCTAAGTTTTCTTACTTATTTTTCACTTTTAAAAAGAAAAAGTGTAGGTCAAACCCGGGTTCTTTCCGCGAATCAGTAAAAAAGTTAAGCCGTGTGTATCATTGAAATGATAGGTTAGCATCGGATGAACTTTAACGCCGTCAAACTGAATGAGGGAAGTCAAATTATCGCGGATTCTGATGTTCAAACCGCCGATCGGCCGCCATTTTTTCTCGAAAGTTCCATAAACGATTCCGCCGTATGGGGCGATTGGCAAGCCCGTCCAATTAGTTAAATCTTTACTCGCCGTCAGATAGAACGATGTTCCGTTTGGGGTTCCGATTCTATCGGAACTAATCCCGAAAATGATTGCCGGACGATTTACCGTTTCTTTCAGCGGGATGAGCGTCAAAAGCGGACGCACCTCACCGACATACGGATTATATTCAACTCCGATACTGATTTGCGGGTGCGGACGATACATCAGAGTTGTCCGGACTTTTGCCCGCTCAACCTGTCCCGGAATCACCCGTAAACCCCAGGTAAATTTTTTAGCGTTTTGAGCTGTCCCCCGGACAGCCGAGCCTTCGCCCGGTCAGACGGCTCAGGCCGGAACCATCGAAGAGAGGTCTTTTTTCTGATCCCGCTCTTTCATTTTGGAATGTGCAACTTTGTCATTGAGCAATTTGTCGAGTTCTTCGCGTAATTCTTTAGCCTCAATTTTACCGACTTTGCGCCAGACGATCTTGCCTTCGCGATTGACGATAACTGTGGCCGGCAATACTTTTCCGACTCCGAAATCCTCCATCTGAGCATTGGTCAAATTCAGCCAAATCGGAAAATTTACCTTCAACTCGCGGACAAATTTCAGCACTTTGGTTTTATCTTTTTCCGGGTCGGCGGTTGCTCCGATAACTTGCACGCCGAGCGGCGCATATTCGTTCTGAATCGCGGTCAGATCGGGCATTTCTTCTTTGCAGGGGGCGCACCAGGTCGCCCAAAAATTGACCACAACAAAACGTCCGCTGTAAGTTTTTAAGTCCTGGGGAACGCCGGAAAGATCGTTGAGTGCCAGTTTGGCGTCAACCGGCTGCATTGTAATTTCAGCGGCATTGACGACTTTCAGCGAATTAACTTTGATAAATTTCTTGTCTTTAACAGTGCGCGTCACACCTTCTATTTCCACAGTTTTTGGCACAAACTCAAGAAAGTTTTTGGCTTTCAGGACAAAAGTGCCTTTCTCTAATCCGTAAAGCGTAAACTCGCCTTTTTCATTTTTAACGGCGATTGATTGCCCGATCCCTTTTTTCGCACAATCATCCGCACAGTCCAAATCGGCCTGGTTCCCATAGAGGGTTTTGTTGCGGTCGTCTGCCTCAAACCAACAGACCGAGCAGACGATTTGTCCCGTCAATTTTTCGGTCTTGGCTTGCGCGAAAACCGCGATATTTGAAATCAATAAAACGATAGTTAATAAAATATATTTTGTCATTTTTCCTCTTTATACAATAGACCATTTGAAAGTATGCAAATGAAAGTTGTTAAATTTAGCTTGAATAAGCACCAATGCACAATTAACCATAGACAATGGACAATGAAGAAAACCCCAAAACCAAAGTTACTCAATTATTTGCCAGCTTTTCTTAATTTTCAATATGTCGCAAAACTTTTGCTTACTTGCTTAAGAGTTTTACTAACTGCTCACTGCTCACTGCCCACTGCCCACTGCCAACTGCTCACTGGTATTAGTCGTGTTCACAGCAGACCTTATTGCTGCTTGCTTTTTCAAAGCACTCTTTTCCTTCTTTAAATGATAAATAGGCGAGGCCGAGAGTTCCGATGCTGTCTATGTAGGCAAAGTTTGTGAGCCAATAAGTTACGCTGCTGACTAACAAAATAATGGACATATAAATGCAAACTTTGGTGCAATTGGCATCGGCCAGAATTGCGTCAGAATTTAATCGTCGGCCGACCCTGATCTTAGCGACAATTAAGAACCACATGGCCGCGATGGAAATAGCAGACACCACTATTCCCCAAAATGTTGTTTCGGGTTTGTGGCCCGTCCAAATATTGTAAATGCCTGTTATGACAAGACCTACAACCAATCCATAAAACGCTAAACCCGTTATTTTCAAGGCCGTTCGTTCAAAACCGTCACGGCTACTATCCGGGTTTCGCCCGATCCGAATAATCATCGAGGCAATGCCGAATCCCGAAATCACCTCGATAAAGCTGTCAATTCCAAAGCCGAATAACGCCAGACTTTCGTCCGCATAGCCGAAATATGTCGCCACCAAACCTTCGATTATATTATAGGCGATGGTAAAAATCGCAAGCCCCATGGCGAACTTGTAAAGCCTTGGGTGATCTGTGGGTAGGGTTAAAGTGTTTTCCATTCTCGAGCTATTTTTTCAACTCCTCTTCGACCAGTGATTTCAAATCTGCCTCATCAAGCCGTGCAAGTTGTCGGCCATTGACAAAAATTGTCGGAGTTTGGCGTACCCCATTGGCCTGGCCGTCTTTTTTGTCACGTTCAAGTTTTGGCGCATAGCGATTTTCAGCGAATACCTTATCCATTTTGTCAATATCCAGCCCAAGTTCCATGGCATATTTTCTAAAAAGAGTGTTGATGTCCGCTTGAACTCCGGGCGGCGCGCCGTGTTTTGTTCCCCATTCGGGTTGTTTTAGAAAAAGTAATTCTTGAGCTTGCCAATATTTTCCCTGTTCACCGGCGGCTTCTGTGAAAGTTGCGGCGGAAACCGAGTTTGGATGAAGCGGCATATATCGCACCACCAGCCGCACCTTGCCGTCATACTCCTTTAAAAGTTTTTTAACCGATGGATTAAATTCCCGGCAGGATTCACATTCGGGATCTAAAAATTCGACAATCGTCACCTTCGCGTCCTTTGGGCCAAGCGACCAGCTATCGTCCCGAATCAGCGAGCTGTTGGCCGTGGTTGTCGGTTTGCGCTCACTTTGAACCGAATTACGATAAACACTTGCTCCGATAAATGCGGCAACGATCACTAACGCAGCAATGATGCTTAGAAGTATGGTTTCTTTTTTCATAAAAATTATTTTTCCTTTGGTTTATAAAACAATAGGCAAGCCGATATAAAAATAAAAGCCGTCAGCCCCATCAGCGGAATTGTGATAAATCCGAGCCACTCAATCTGCCGTGAGGTGCAGGAAACTCCCTCTTTGCAAGGAATTATGCTGTCAGCGATCAGTCCGTAATAGAGCAAATTGTGATAGATCGAAATCGCTAAACCGATGAGACTAAATGGCAATGCATAACTTTTTACCCGGTCGTCG
Source organism: Acidobacteriota bacterium (assembly GCA_031413075.1). Classification (GTDB taxonomy): domain Bacteria; phylum Acidobacteriota; class Blastocatellia; order Pyrinomonadales; family Pyrinomonadaceae; genus JAIBCC01. The sequence continues at coordinate 3,713 of JANOEF010000269.1, forward strand.
CGGTTGATAATTCCGATTCCGATAATCAGCACCAGCGGATAGATAGCGATTCGCTGATACCAACATAAAACGCAAGGCGGGAGATCCATCACCTCGCTGAAAAATAAACTTCCGACCATTGAGAACAGGGCGGTCATCCAGGCTAAATACAGCAGATACTCATTTCGGGTCAGAAAATTTTGCTCAACTTTTTCCATAATCTTAGTGTCCTCTCAAAGCCGAAAAATGCCAATCCGTCAGGAGCAATTTACCTTTTCATAAATTCTCTCATAGTTCAAATTAAACTTGACTCTTCGATCGGCATCACAAAAATCAAGCCGTCACCTTTTTGACCCGGATGAGCCGCTTTTTTCAAAGTATTTACAATTTCTTCAACCATTTCATCTCAATTTGTTCGAGTCCAACCACGATTTTTTCAATTGTAAATGGTCGCACAATGGCAATAAGCACCAATGCACAATTTACAATGGACAATGGACAATAAATAAAACCCTAAAACCAAAGTGACTCAACTATTTGCAAACTTTTCTTGATTTTCAATCTGTCGCAAAATTTTTGCTGACCTGCTTAATTAGCTTTATAATTTGTTTTTTCTCCTCGCTAATGCTGATGATGAATATCGGGAAAATGCTGATGATTATGTGGATTTTCTTCGTGTTTATGCGTGTGGCTGTGCTGCTCCTGGTCTGACACACTTTCTGAATGTTCGTGTTGATGATGTTCATCGTGCGTATGTTTGTGTTCGTGCTCGGCGGGCAAATGGAGATGTTCGTGTTCGTGTCGTTCAGTCAGATGCAAATAGACTCCAATTGCCATCAAAAGAGCCGCAATTAAAAACGAAATACTCAACGAATCGCCCAGAAATACAAACGAAATCATCGCTCCGACAAACGGTGCCAGCGAAAAATACGCACCTGTCCGTGCGGTGCCGATATATCTGAGAGCCAACACAAAAAATGACAAACTAACACCGTAACCGAGCAAACCGACCACTCCCGCCGATCCGATGGAAACCCCGCTTGGAAATTTTGCACCGATGATAAGAGCGAGAATCAGATTAACCGTTCCGGCAAAAATACCTTTCAAAGCAGCGATTTGAAGCGGATTTACCGCCGAAACTTTGCGGGTTAGATTATTATCAACAGCCCACATCAAGCAAGCTCCGGCAATCAGTAAAGCTCCCCACGGCAAACCGATTTGGGGTTTTCCCGCCCATGATAAAATAACGCTGCCAATGGTCACAAAAAACATTCCAAAAGCAATTCTCCGGTCAAAATGTTCCTTAAAAACAAACCAAGCCAAGACTGCGGTCAAAACTCCTTCGACATTCAAAAGTAATGACGCAGTTGAAGCCGGCGTTAGATTTAACCCAAAAAGCAAGAGGATCGGGGCGATGATTCCGCCTGCTAAAATCGCTCCCGAAAGCCACGGCAAATCAGCCTTTTTCAAATTTGCTTCATTCGATTTTCTGCCGAATTTCCGAGTTACCAGCAGCCACAGACTCAAACTAATTCCCGAGCCGAGATAGAGCAAGGCTGCCAGCAAAACAGGCTCGGTTGTTCCGAGCAGTAATTTGGCAAATGGCGTGCTCGCACCGAATAAGGCAGCGGCAAGCAGAGCATAAATTATGCCCGTCCATTTGGATTCAATTTGATTTTCTTCCATCAATTATTATTAAACTCACCCTCTTTATCTTTTTCAAACCAGGCGTAAAGCGTTGGCAGAATTAAAAGCGTTAAAAGCGTCAAAAGTCTTTCAATCTGTAATTTTAATATCGTTCATAGTCTATTTCGGATTTTGTTTGATAAATTCCGCGCGAAGCAAAAAACTTCCATCGGTGACGATCTTATCGCCCACATTGAGCCCTTCTAAAACGGGGAACTGGCCATTGGTTTGAGTTCCGAGCCGGACCGCTTTCATGATAAAAACATTAGTTTTATCCGTGGCTGTAAAAACTATCTGACGATTACTCATATTTTGGACAGCGGCAACCGGAATTACCGGAGAGGTCATTTCCCCGTTTCCTAATGCACCGAACGAGACTTTGACATACATTCCGAGCTTAAAAATCCGACCCGGGTTCTCAAGCTCGATCCGCACTTGAGCGGTACGCGTTTCCTGATTGATGTTTGGGTCAATATATGTCACTTGTCCGCGAAACAGGTTTCCCGGATATGCATCGGTCGTCACCGATGCGCCGCTGCCCGTCCGCATTTTCGCCAAATCTTTTTCATAAACCTGAGCAATTACCCAAACCTTGGAAAGATCGGTCACTTTCAATAGTTCAAGATTGGCTTCGATGGTTTGACCTTGGTTGACGGCACGCGTTGTAACCGTGCCGGAAACAGGTGCGGTGACAGCTATTTGCGAACTTATTTGCGAAGCGGAGCGAAGTGCCGAGATTTGTTTCTCTGAAAGTCCAAGCAATATTAATCTTTGTTTGGCCGAAGCAAGTTCAGTTTCGGCGGTTCTTAATTTAACCGCGGCCTGCTCAATTTCGCCGCTTCCGGATGGATTAATGCGGACAAGTTCAACAGTCCGGCTATACTGTTTGTTGGCTCGTTCTAATTCAGCTTCGGCCGTTTTTAACTTGGTCCGATCCTGTTCAAACTCTTCGCGGCTCGAGGCACCGATCTCGACCAGTTTGACAGTCCGGTTGTAACGCCGCCGAACCTCATCCAGTTCGGCTTGGCTAGTTTTTAGTTTGGCCGTGGCTTCGTCTAATTCTGTGCGGCTGACCGGATTTATTTTCAGGAGTTTTGAAGCCCGGTCAAAGTTTTGCCGCGCCGTCTGCGCCTCAGTTTGCAGGGTGAGGTAGCGCGATTGGGCGGCCGCGAACTCGTCGCTGAAAATAACGGCAACGGTTTGACCGCGGCTGACATTTTCGCCGAGCTCGGCATTGATGCGGTGAACGATTCCGCCAACTCGCGAAATAACGGGAGTTTCGCGATAATTATTCGGTTGGACGACGCCGGCGGCGGCTACCGTTGCGGCTTCGGTTGACATCATTTCCCCGACGGTTTCAATTTTAATGCCGATGCGTTCGACTTGTTCGGGTTCGATGGTGATGGTTTGTTCTGCGGCTAACGGAGGAACCTCGGCGCTGTTTTCATCAAAAGTAACTGACCGCGGAGCCGGTACCGGCTGACCGCCTTCACGGCTCCGAAATAATGCAATTAGGACGATACCGACAATCAAAACGCTGACGATCGCCAGGGCCAGATAGATTGACCGGCGTCCTGATTTTTTCTGCCCGCGCAAACTTTCTTTTGCGGTGGTCTCGAGCTGGGTTGTTTCTTGGTTATTTTCTTCGATCATTTTTTTACTAACTCCGCCCCGTTTCCCGCCTGCAAAATTTCGATTCTGGCCAGATAGGTTTCCAAAAGTGCGTCTATTAATTCGTTTTCAATTTCGAGAAAACGGCGTTCTTCAGCGATATAATCCGAAAGATTCCGTCGGCCGAGTTCATATGATTGCCAGACGACCTGAAGATTCGAATTGGCCTGATCACGAACTCCAACCTGCAGAATTGACAGGGCGCGGACGGCGCGACTGTAGCGGGCAAAAGCGACATTAATTTCGCGCCTCACGGTCAGTTCGCCAAATTCCGCTCTTTTCGTGGCCGCAGTTTGCTCGAACAGGGCGGCTTCGATCATTCCCTGATTGCGATTACGAACCGGCAAATCAATTTCAACTCCAAAAGTGAAAAAATGAAAGACGCTTTCGATCGGCTGCAGCATTTGGTTTTCATCAATCCCGTTCAAAGAAAATCCGGAACGCATCCGTTGATAGCCGGTTTTGACGCTCGCCTCAATTCGTCCTTCGGCTCGGGCTTGTTCACCCCGGGCGATGGATAGTTTTGCGAGGGCGCGCGCGCCTTGTAAATCAGGACGCTCGCTCACGGCTCTGACGATTGATTCGTCAAGCGACGGCAATGAAGCCAGCAGATTTTCAAAATTTCCATTCAGCCGGATTGGCGCCTCGGGTTTCATACCAATCAGATTTCGCAACTCAAAAAGCGATATTTCCACCTGACCTTCCGCCTTTTCCCGCATTGAGCGGAGTCGGTTTAACTCGACCAGAAGCATATTTTGTTCGAGCGGGGCGGTCCGGCCTTCGGTCACTTTGGCCGCGATAATTTCATAACCCTGATTAGTTGTGGTTAATAATTTTTCCAGCAAATCGAGTTTTTTGATGTTTGCCAATCCTTCACCGAATTTCAGCCGCACTTCGGCCGCGAGTAATCTCTCCTGATTGGCCAACGCGAATTGACGGATTTCGAGTTCGGCCTGCGCCACGGCGATCCGTGCGCCGCGCCGTCCACCGAGTTCAAGCGGCAACATTCCTTCGACCATGAGGCTGTTGTCCGTTCCGCCGATCTGTCTGGTGCCGCTCGTCTCCAATTTGGGATTGGCTCTTAAGCGGGCTTGTTTGATCAAACTTCCGGCAGCTTCGGTCTCTTTACGCAAAGCCTGAATTTCACCATTGTTTTCGAGCGCGAGGGCGACAGCCTGATCGGCGGTCATTCCTGTCTGCAAATTAAGATAGAGCGAGACGGTCTCCGTTTTGATCGGGGTCGCGACCGATGTCTGGGCGGATATCGAAGTGACCGCCGGTAATCCGCCCAGGTAGATCAAAAGGAGAAAGATTTTCGTCGTTTTCAAAAACATGTTTTTATCGGACTATTAACTTTCCGCGCACCATATTCATTCCGCAAGCAAAGGTAAACTCTCCTGATTTTTTTGGCGTTAAGTTAATTACAACCGTTTTGTTCAATGGTAGTTTGCGGGAAATTCCATAGTCAGGAAAAACCACTTCGGATGTGCAAGTTCCTTCGACCCGGCGAACAAAAGTCAAACGTGCCGGAATACCTCGTTTGATTCGCAGAGTTGATGGCTGGTAGCCGCGTTCCGTTATTTCCACCCGGATTCGTTGAATTTTGGATTTGACGTTCCGGTTATCGGTTTGGGCCTGCGCCTCAACCCCGATCGAAAACGATAACAAGGTGCCGAAGACCAGGCCCCGGACTACTTGACCAAACATTTTTGGTCTGATTGCATTTTGAAATTTCATATTATTAGTTTTCCTCCTTTTCTGCCTTTCGCAATTCGCGCAAACGAAGCCAGTAAAAAATCACCGGAGTGACGATCAAAACATGCAGGAGACTCGAAAGCATTCCGCCGAAAACGGGAGTTGCCAGCGGTTTCATGACCTCCGAGCCCGCGCTCGTACTCCACATGATCGGCAAAAGTCCGGCCACGATGGTCGTCACCGTCATCACTTTCGGGCGCAGTCTCAGCAACGCTCCTTCGATCACGGCTTCGAGCAATGTTTCCTGGTTCAACTTCCCAAGCTCATTTTTTTTGCGTTCGACCGACTCTTCGAGATAAACAACCATCACGATCGTCGTCTGCACCGCTGCGCCAAAGAGCGCGATAAATCCGACCCAGACGGCGACCGAGAAATTGTATTGTAAAAGCCATAGCAGAAACACTCCGCCGGTCAGCGCAAATGGCACGGCGAGCAGAATGTGTGCGGCCTCGAGAAATGAATGATAGGTCAGGTAAAGCATCGCAAAAATAATCAATAAAACCACCGGAACAACAATCAACAGACGTTGGCGGGCGCGTTCCTGATTTTCATATTGCCCGCTCCAGGTGATGTAATAACCGTTCGGCATTTGGACCTGATCTAAGATCGCCGAGTTTGCTTCTTCGACAAAACTGCCGATGTCCCGCCCGCGCACATTGAGCAGAACGGTGCCGCGCAGCAGTCCGTTTTCGCTGTTGATCATCGCCGCCCCTTCGGTTTGCCGGATGTCGGCAAGCTGGGCGAGCGGAACCGTAGCGCCGGATGAAGTGGCGATCGGAATATTGCCGATCGCGTCCAGCGTGCCCCGAAATTGGGGTGCGTATCGAACTCTGATCGGGAAACGCTTGCGACCTTCAATGGTTACTGACAGATTTGTTTCGCCGATGCCTTTTTC
>JANOEF010000270.1:0-11962 GCA_031413075.1 Acidobacteriota bacterium
TGGGCTTTCCGATAAAAACTTCCTTTAATGTCGCAGAGCGACAAAATGAATTTAGGCAGTTCTTTTAAGGACTGCACCAGTTGAAAAAGCAAAATGTCGCGTGAGCGACAACTGAAAAAAGTGATTCAGTCGGAGATCCGCCACAAAAATCTTGTTTTTCTCGCCCCGTGCCTTGAAAGACAACCTTCCTAAACTCAGATAATCACTACGCGACATTTGAGGAAATTTTTTTAGAGGAAAACCCTGTCACAAAAAGAAAATTGCCCGCGAAAGGACGCGAAATAAACCGAAAAAAGAGAATTCAGTTTCTGATTTTTTTTTAATTTCGCGTCAATTCGCGTCCTTTCGCGGGCACCCGTTTTTATTTTCCGTCAAAAAAGTATGGTTTTCACGACTTTGCAAGAACCCTAAGTTTGTTGATTTTCTGCACAAGCTTTCTTGCGGGCTCAAACATTTCGGACTAAACTACTTTACCAACTAAATAATCCGGAGAAATCTAAATGAAAAAATTCCTGTCAGGATTGGTAGCCACAGCCCTGCTTTTTGCAACTTTGAGCATTGATCTCAAGGCTCAAAAGTCCGGTGATGAAAAGAAACTGATCGCCAAGGCTCAAAAGATTCACGAGAAAGTAATTACCCTCGATACACATAATGATATTAATACGGCAAATTTCACGGAAAATCTAAATTACACCCAGAATCTTCCGACCCAGGTCAATTTACCCAAAATGAAACAGGGCGGACTCGATGTCTCCTGGATGATCGTTTATACCGGACAGGGCGAACTGACTGAAGAAGGTTACAAAAAAGCTTATCTCAATGCGATTGATAAATTTGATGCAATCGAGCGTTTGACAAAAAAAATCGCCCCTGACCAAATCGAACTGGCACTCACTTCAGCAGACGTTCGACGAATTAGCAAAGCAGGCAGGTTGGCGGCCATGATCGGGGTTGAAAATGCTTATCCGCTCGGAACCGACTTAAACAGAATCAAAGAGTTTGCCGGACGCGGGGCGAGATATATGTCGCTGGCACATAATGGTCACAGTCAGCTTGCTGATTCAAATACCGGCGAAAGAGATAATGTTTGGCTGCATCGCGGGTTGAGCGAACTCGGGAAAAAAGCGGTTTATGAAATGAATAAATGGGGTCTGATGATTGACCTTTCGCACCCGTCAAAACAGGCCAATATTCAAATGATGCAACTCTCGAAAGCTCCGGTTATCGCTTCTCATTCCGGAGCCCGCGCGCTCTGCGATCACAGCCGAAATCTCGATGATGAACAACTTTTATTAATCAAAAAGAATGGCGGAGTCGTGCAGACAGTCGCCTTTCGGAGCTATGTCAGCAAAGAAAAAAGTGAACTTCGCACCAAACTGTCGGGTGAATTAATGAAAGAAATCGCTGATCAAGATGGTTTCAAAATGATTGAGCGGGCTGATGTCGTCAAACTGCCTGAAAAAGAACGCGCTGAATATATGACCAAACTGACAGCTTTTCGGACTAAAGTCAGACCGCTCATCAATGAACGCTTAAAAGTTTCGGCACCGGATGTCAATGTCAAAGATTTTGTCAATCACATTGATTATCTGGTCAGAAAAATCGGGATTGACCATGTCGGAATCAGTTCTGATTTTGACGGCGGCGGCGGTGTCGAAGGCTGGGATGACGCATCCGAAACCTTCAATGTGACGCTGGAACTGGTTCGACGCGGCTATTCTCAAAAACAAATCGGAAAACTTTGGAGCGGAAATCTTTTACGAGTTTTGGACCAGGTTCAAAAAGTTGCCAGGCAAATGCAAAAATAAGCTTGTGACCTCAAAAATGTTCTAAAGTTAAAGAAATGATTCTAAGTTTTTTGGTCAGAAGGTTGACAGTTTGTTGGCCTTCTGGCAACTTTTCCGGAAATTGGGTAATTATGAAAGCCCGGTAGAACTTGAAAAACCGCCTCAGATTCCAAAAAACTTATTTTCCGCAAGAAATTAGCGGGTTCTGATATTTTTCCTTTTAACTTAATCTTTTTTTTCGTTATACTGTTTTTAGATTTTGCAACTTTGTGAAATATTGTGACGTAAATGAAGTTTGCAGTTTTGATTGTGTAGATTCGAGGAGTGATAAAAGATGGGATTGTGGCAAAGAATAAAAAGAATATTTCGTGCGGGAACCGGCGCCGCACTTGACAAGATTGAAGACCCCGAGATGGTGCTTCAGCAGACGATTCGCGATATGCGCGAACGGGTGCCTGACCTCAATAATTCGGTCGCCCAGGTCATGGCTACTGAACGTTTATTAGCCAAAAATAAAGAGCGACTTTCTGAAACTGTGGTTGATTTGGATTCAAAAATCAAAGCCTCTATCAAAATGGGGCGTGATGACATCGCCACCGCTTATATCGGCCAATTACAACAAGCCCAACTAGATTTACAAAAAACCGGGGTGCAGTATGATCACGCTCAAAATGCATCTAAACAAGCATTGAAGGCGCGAGACAATTATGTGCTGAATATGCAAAAACGCTCGGCCGAAGCGATGCAATTAATCAGCGCCTCCAAACAAGCCAAACTGCAGGAACAACTCGCCCAGACGATGGAAACATTCAATCTTGGCGATGATGCTTCGACCTTTAATGAGATGCGGGAAAAAATTGACCGCAGAGTGGCGGCGGCCGAAGCCAAACTCCAACTCGGTTCGTCAAATGTTGATACGCAGATGCAGGACATTGAACGCGAGGCAATGGATATGCAGCTTCAGGACAAATTACTTGAGTATAAAATGCAGGCCGGATTGCTTGGAACCGGGTCAAATTCTTCGGGAAATCAGTTAAATGCCGGAAATCCCGTCACCAAAGAACCGGATGTGCTTGACCAGATTTTATTGAACGAAGTCAATGATAAAAACAACTAAGCGGTCAAATTTTTATGGCAGATTTAGCAAAATACCAACAGGAAATCAGTAAATTTAATACTAAATACTTTAAAGAAGCCGTCAAAGAACCGGTCAATTTTTGGGGTCTGGCCGGATTCGCAGTCGCGGCGGCTTATACTCAACACTGGATTCCGTTATTAATCGGACTGATTTGCGAATTTTTTTATATCGCTTCGGTGCCGCTCATGCCTGCCTACAAACGACTGGTCAATAATCGTGAAAAAGTCCGGCTCCGTGAACTCAATAAATCTCAACGGAAACAACTGATTCAAACCTTTAGTCCGCGTGAACGTGAGGCTGTTTTGTACCTCGGACAACAAAAGGACACCATCGTCAGGAATTATTTTAAGTTCACCGGCGCCCGCGAATTGCCGCAAAATCTTCAAACCCTCGAACATCGTTGGGAAGATTTTGTTGACCTGCTGGATATTTACCGCCGCCGCAAACAGCATCTGAAATCAATCAACCGGCAAGCGGTTCACAATCAGTTAAGCCAGGCCTACCGGGCCGCCGAGAGTGCGGCGGACGAAAAAACCCGTCGAATTCAGCAAACAAATGTCGAAATTCTCAAACGTCGGCTCGGTTCTTTTGACGAATTGGAAAAATCGGTCAAACTGGTCGAAGGGCAATTGCAAAATATTGAAAATTTCTTCTGCTATCTGAATGACGAAATCGTCACCATCTCGACCCCGGACAAGTTCAATATGCTTGATTTTGAACAGCTCTCGGATTCAATCACGATGACCAAACAAATGCTCGACGCGACCTCCGACGCGATGGGCGCCCTCGATGCTCATAACCGGGCAATGGGTAATTACGAACTGTTGCCGGAGACGAATCGGTAGTTAAAATTTATGAAATTTAAATCAAGAAAAGGCGCAATCAATGGGTCTTTTTTTTGTTTTTTCAGAAATATTTTTTCTTGGAAATTGAGGTTTGAATTACAACATGACGGGTCTAAAACTTGTTTTTAACTTCGAATTACCCCGAGCGACCCACGCTCCACAATAAAATTTAACCAGGGTTTGTGACCGAAAGTTGAAATTCTTGCCCTTTTGTTTTGCCAATCTGTTTTTAATACGATAAATTATTTGTTTCGATTATTATCGAAATTTACATCTTTATATTTAAACAATTATTTTACACAAGGAAATTTATCAAAAATGAAACGAGTTGGAATTTTAGTCGGGCGTGAAGTGACGTTTCCCGAATCAATTATTAAAGCAATTAATGAAAAAAGCGGTGGTAAAATCGCGGCTGAAATGGTGACAGTCGGCGGAATTCGGATGGATGAACCAAAAAAATATGACCTGGTGATTGACCGTATTTCGCACGAAGTTCCCTACTATCGAGCTACTCTCAAACAAATGGCGCTGGCTGGCACCTACATTGTCAACAATCCGTTTTGGTGGTCGGCTGATGACAAGTTTTTTAATTTCAGTTTGGCTCACAAAATCGGCGTCGCAATCCCGAAAACAGTTTTGTTGCCGCAACACAGTTATATTAAAGACATTACCAGCGAATCTTTGAGAAATCTCGAATTTCCGATTGATTGGCAAGGCGTCATTGATTATGTCGGCTTCCCTGCTTTCCTCAAACCACACGATGGCGGCGGTTGGAAAAATGTTTCTAAAATTAACAATTTAGAAGAGCTTTGGACGGAATTTAACAAATCCGGCACGCTTTGTATGACGCTACAAGAAGGAATTGAATATGACCAGTTTGTGCGTTGTTATTGTGTCGGCCAGGAAAAAGTTTTGATTATGCCGTATGACCCGTCAAAACCATATCTTTCGGGGATGCAATATGTAAATGTCGAAGATTATCTTTCGCCTGAACTGCACGCCCGGGTTGAAAAAGACGTGATTACGATTTGCAAAGCATTAGGTTACGATTTGAATACGGTCGAATTTGCTATCAAAGACGGGATTCCATATGCGATTGACTTTATGAATCCGGCCCCGGACGCTGAATTGGCTTCGGTCGGCGAAACCAATCACAATTGGATCGTCGAACAGATGTCGGATTTTGTCATCAAAAAATTGAATGAGGAAATCGCTCATCCTGAATACCGTTGGTCGGAAATGTTGAATCCGCCCACAAAATCTAAAAAAGTGGTTAAAAAAACGGTTAAAACTACCGCTCAAACTAAAAAGGCAGCCGGTAAATAGACGGTACCTCAATCGTCAGAACTTACGTTTTTGCCCAAAAAGTCCGAAGCAGAAGGTTTCCTCCTTCTTACTTCGGGCTTTTTTTCCCATAGATATCTCGTTTTTCATTTTTTTTGCTCAATTAAATTAAAATTGACGCTTCTCCAAGATGGAAGTAAAGGTAAAACAACCCGGAATTTTCAAAAAATCCTTAACAACCCGAAAAAACTGTTTTATAATGTCTGTTCGCGATTAAATGTCGTCTCAACCAAAAGGGGATAAAGATGCTCTATAAACCAAATTATTGCTGTCAATGCGGGGATGAAATTGAGAGAATTGACTGGAAACTCTGGACAAGTCGGAGATTTTGTGAAAGTTGTGAAGGAGATTTTCGTCAAGCCGATTGGATGCCTCGAATTGCGTCTCTAGTGATGATCGCAGGCGGAGTTTTCGGACTTGGAAGTTATTTGAAAGCGCCGGAAAAGCCTTTGAATTTGACTACTCATCAGTTTGGGACAAGCCCGGCCATTAATGCTCGAAACTTAAAAACCGAAACTAGCACAATCGGGTCTAAAACAACCGATTCCGTCGCCAATCAAACTGACCCTTCAAAGATAACGGATACTAAAAGTCAAACGACGGCGCTTAACAGCGCTCCCAGATCCACAAAAACCTTAGTTCAACCAAACCAGCCAAATGAACCGGTTGAACCCGTTTATTTTTGCGGAGCACAAACAAAAAAGAAAACACCTTGTACCAGAAAGGTAAAAGGCGAAGGAAGATGTTGGCAGCATCTCGGATTACCGGCCATGCTGCCTAAAGAAAAACTTGTAGTTAGCCAATAAAATAACTTGTTTCGCTTTACGGAGAGTGATAGCATTCATTAAATCCCATTAGGTGAAAATAGACTAAACCGAACAGAAATTCGTTTCAAAAAAATAAGATGAAACCTTTAGCACCAAATTCTTTAATCCAAAATCGTTATTTAGTCGTGCAATTAATCGGCAAAGGCGGAATGGGTGATGTTTATCTGGCAGTTGATCAACGACTCGGAAGCGCGATTGCGCTCAAGCGGACATTTTTTACCGACGATGAAGTCTTGAAAAACGCTTTTGAGCGCGAGGCCAAAACACTGGCTCGGTTGAGACATCCGGCATTGCCAAAAGTAAGCGACCATTTTAACGAAGCTGACACTCAATTTTTGGTGATGGAACATATTTCGGGTGATGACCTGGGCGCCCGTCTCGAACAGCAGAAAAAACCGTTTCCGCTCAGTTGGGTTCTCTTTTGGGCAGACCAGCTACTGGATGCTTTGGCCTATCTACATTCGCACGAACCGCCCATCATCCACCGTGATATCAAACCCCAAAACCTCAAATTAACCAATGAAAACCATATTATTTTGTTGGATTTCGGTTTAGCTAAAAACACTGTCGGCGAGACCCGTCTCAGTACCACCGGCGGTGTGGTCGCCTACACCCCGCACTATGCTTCAATGGAGCAAATTGGCGGAACCGGAACTACCGCCCGGAGTGATATATACTCGCTTTCGGCTACCATGTATCATCTTTTGGCTGCTTCTGTTCCACCTGACGCGCTGAGCCGAGCAGATGCCCTTTTGAATGGCATGCCGGATCTCGTTCAACCGCTTTCTGAACTCAATCCCGAAGTTTCACCTGCCATTTCGAATGTCATTCTGAAAGGTTTGAGTATGAGTGCAGAACAGCGTTTTGCCAATGCCCGGGATATGCAGGCGGCCTTACGCGAAGCTTATTTACAAGTCCAAACCGGAACCTCCGCCGATACTGTCACATTTAACACAGATGCCAGTGAACCGTCCCCGGCAGCTATCCCATCTGACCTCAAAACCATTCCATTTGTGACCAACCAGCCAATCGGTGAAAAAACTGAAGTAATGCCGGTTGATATTGGAATGAAAACCGAAGTGATGCCGGTTGACATTGGAATGAAAACCGAGGTAATGCCGGTTAATTTAGTGTCTGAGTCACAACCGATGCCGAGTGTTGAACTTCCGATCCCGTCTTCCAACAAGCCAGATGCCACTTTACCCTTTGTCACACCTCTGGTTTTTGACCAAACCAATCAAAATCCCATTGACTTTGAAAAGACTGAGGTCATGCCGTTTGATATTCCGACTCCTCCGGTAGAGACAAATCAGGTGATGCCAACTGAGGTTTCGTCCCCGATTGGCGAAAAAACTGAGGTCATACCGTTTGATATAGCTTTATCTGACAAAACAGAGGCTTTTGTCTCGGCAGTCCCGGTCCAAACTCAGGAGAATTTTGTTAACCAACCGTTTGAGTCCTTGAGCCCTGAAGCAACCGTCCCGTTAGTCGTTTATGACGGGCTGGTTTCGGAAGTGCCGAATCAAGCCACCGCTAATTTTGTTTCTTCCCAACCAAGCGGTGCCAATACAGAGTATTTTACTCCGACTGCCGAACCAATAGCTGAAGTATCTGCGCCAGTCGTTGCCGAACCTCAGAAAAAAGCCGGCGGCGGGGGCAAAATGATTCTGATCATTGGAATAATCTTTGGACTCGGATTTTTAGCCATCGCCGGGACTGGAGTGGGTTTGTATCTGTTCAAACCCGAAGTTTTCGGAATTGCATCAACCACCCCAACCCCAACCCCGACTCCGAGTCCCGAGGTGACTCCGTCGCCTTCGGTGACACCTTCGCCGGAGAAAACTGTAGAGGCTGCCAATTCAAATATCGGCAATACCAATGCGAATGTGGGAAATGTTAATGCGGGCGATTCCAATACAAATACAACTAAAACACCGGATATCATCAAGGATAAAACACCAATCACAGGCGGAGATAAAACGCCTCAGCCCGGTCCGACCAGACAGCCGACCACGCAACCGACGAGGTCTCCTCAGCCGACTAAACCGCAACCCACTAAAACGGTAGCAACCCCGAAACCGACAATTTGTCGAACCTGTCCTTTGCAATAATTTTTGGAGTGAGAAAATGATGAGGAAATTTTATTTAGGATTAGCAACATTAGGTTTATTATTATCAATCAGTTTGGTCGTGCCGATGCAAAATGTGTCGGCCCAGGTTCCGCCGACCAAAAAACAATTGCAACAAGCCAAGAAATTGTCGGATGAAGGCGATAAATTCTTTCGTCAGAAAAATTATAAACTGGCCATTGACCGATACCAAAAAGCCTCGGCCATTGTCCCGAGAATTGCCGTTCTCCATTTTAATATCGGTTCTGCCTATTATTATTTAGGTGAAAATGATTTATCGGCCGCCTCCTTAACTAAGGCTCTTGAACTCAGCTACACCCCGCTGGAAGTTTACAAAGTCCGTTGGTATGTCTATTTTCTGAGCAAAAATTTTGACGGAGCCATTGCTGATTTAGAATCGGCACTTAAACTCCAACCGAATGATGTCAATTTTTTATTGGCTGCCGGGGACATTTATCGAGAAAAAAATATGGATAAAGAAGCCGTCGCCGCCTACGAAAAAGCCTCCCAGTTTAACCCGAATAACGCGGATCTTTTTTATTTTATGGCTTTTTCATACGCCCGACTCGGAGATTTCGTTAACCAGGGCGTCGCTGCGCTCAAGGCAATTCAGAAAAATACCCGATACCTGGGTGAATCCTGGTATTTGGTCGGAAATTCATTTCAAAGAGAACGAAAATTTGTTGAATCCGCCGAAGCGTATGAAAAAGCGATCTCCGCCAGCCCTAAATTAGTTGATGCTTTCAACAACCTTTCACAGGTTTATCAAATCCTGAATCGTTATGATGATGCGATCTCAACCGCTAAGCGAGGACTGGAAAACAATCCTGACGACGGAAATCTTTATACCAATCTGAGTTGGTTTTACAGTCTGACCGATCGTCATATGGACGCCATTGCAGCCGGTAAAAAAGCGGTTGCTTTGTTGCCTGCACAATCCATGGGTTATACCAATTTATGTCGCGCCTACAACGATATCAAAGAATATAATTTGGCCATTCAAACCTGTAACGGAGCCTTAAAAATAAATCCTGCTGACGGCGAAACAAACTACTATATCGCCAGAGCGTATGATTTTTTGAAACAGGAAAAAACAGCTACTCCGTTTTATACCAAAGCCGTCAAGGGACTGGTTGATTTTACCAAAGACAATCCCGATTATGCCGATGGGTTTTACCTCTTGGGCAATTCTTATCTCGCCGTGCAAGACCTCAATAATGCTATTACCGCTTTCAAACAATGTTTACAATTAAGTCCAAAATTTGTGAAAGCCATCTATAATTTGAGTTATGCCTATTTTGTTAAAGGCGACAAGGCTTCGGCCCGGCTGCAATACAATGAATTAAACAAAATTGATCCGGCCCTGGCGAGCAAACTGCTGGAACTAATCAAATAGTCAAATCCAGAGGATCAACCTGAGACCGAACTCCTTTTCTGATTTGATGAGGAGTTCAATTTTTTTATGAACATTTTCGTCGAAACTCCCCAGAACTTTGAGTTTAAGCGAACCGTCCTCAGTCACGGTTGGTGCGAACTACGTCCCTTTGAATTTGAGCAGGAAACCTGGACACTTTCGATGGTTTTCAATTTAAATAGTCCGGTTTCTGCCAAAATCAACCAAGTTGAAAATCAACTAAAAATTGAAGTTGACGGCCATTTGGATTCAACCGCCGTCAGCCACATCAAAGGAGAGGTAGCTCATATTTTTCGTTTTGACGATGATCTGGATGATTTTTACCAAGTGCTCAAAAATGAAAAAGATTTAAGCTGGATTGCCCGGCAAAAGGCGGGGCGGTTATTGCGTTCGACCACGGTTTTTGAGGATTTGGTCAAAACGATTTGTACCACTAATTGCAGTTGGTCTTTGACCAAAATCATGGTCACCAATTTGGTCGAAAAACTCGGTCAGGCAACGACAAACGGCAAAAAACTCTTTCCGACCGCCGAAGCAATGGCCAATTTGTCCGAAGATTTTTATCGAACTGAAATACGTTCCGGCTATCGTGCCCCGTATTTTAAGGAACTAGCTGATCGGATTGTCCAGGGTCAATTAGACGTTGAAAATTGGCTGACCACTGATATTTCTACCAAAGATTTGAAAAAAGAAATGAAACAGGTCAAAGGAGTCGGCGATTATGCGGCGGAAAACTTGCTTAAATTGTTAGGGCGTTACGATGGTCTCGCGCTCGATTCGTGGCTCCGGGGTCAGTTTTACCAAAAATACAATAACGGTATTCCTTGCGATGATCGGCAAATTCAGTTACATTATGAGCGATTCGGAAAATGGCGCGGATTGGTTATCTGGTGCGAAATGACCGAAAAATGGATGTAGCGATTTTAGATTTTGGATTGCCGATTTTGGATTTCTATATTGAGACTAAATTTACCCTAAGATTCTCTCAATCTTTAACTTAACTGGTAATCTAAAATCTAAAATCCAAAATCTAAAACCCATCTTGACGTAGCCTATAACTGCTTTTTGCGTAATAATTTACCAAAAATATTTTTTCAGAAAAAAGTGAAAATTAGTTCGACCATTTGAAACTCGCTCGCGTCTGAAGGTGTGAGTGCAAGAGATGCACAGTAATAATTTTGAAAAATACTTTGAAGAAAAAAAGGAGAGAGATCATGAAAAAGAATTTAATGAGTTTAGTCGCAGTTTTGTCAGTTGCATTTGCAGTTTTGTTTATTGCCGGTGAAGCTCATGCCCAACCTGGGGCGCGTCGAGCCAGAGGTAAAGTTTATACCAAAGCCGAAGTCGGAGCAGTCATCAAACGAGTCGAAGACAGAGTTGATAATTTTAAGAACAATTTTGACACCGCTTTGGACAACAGTGCCTTGAACGGATCCAACCGCGAAGATGACTTAAACCGCCGGGCTAAAGATTTGGAACGCGCCACCGATGAATTGAGTCAGGAATTCAACAAACGTGATTTGTGGATTGAAAATAAAGACCAGGTTCGCAAATGTTTGAATATTGCGACTGACCTCAATGTCGCGATGAAAAATCGCAAACTCGGAGCAAAAACCGAATCAAACTGGGCCAAAGTTAAATATGAATTGAACACGCTGGCCAAAATTTACAATCTCCCGCAAGTTGGTTCGAGCGCTTACTAAAAAAACACTTTATTTTATCCGTGAAGGCAGGTCAGCCAAAACCTGCCTTTTTTCGATTTTCCCCGGATTTCCTACAACTTTGAGCAAACCTTTGATAAAATGAGCATCAAAGTCAAAAAAGGTTGAATAAAATGATAGGTGCAGACACAGTTTTACAAAATCGTTATCGAGTCCAAAAACAAATCGGACAAGGCGGAATGGGCGCAGTTTATATTGCCACGGACGAGCGTTTTGGCAGCACAGTCGCGATTAAAGAAACACTTTTCAGCGGCGCGAATTTTGACAAAGCCTTTGAGCGCGAAGCCCGTCTGTTGAACAATTTACGGCCGACTGTTGGCAATAGTGATAATAAGAACAGTACAATGGACCACTGGTTGAAAATCCATATCAGCAAGGACAATAGTTCGTTTAGCCAGATTGCCGATATCAAATTTGATGGTTTTGGTATTATTGCTAAAGATACAATGATGGACAGAGTTTCAATAGGCAGCAGTAGCACTTACCTGCGATTTGACGCACAATTTATACCCGGTGTACCCTACCAATCCCATGCGGTTAATTTTGTAAGTCTGCGATACCCTAAGAACTTTGATCTCGATGGACTCACCTCTTCAAAATTTGAACTTACAGGAACATCAGCAAATCCAAGACATATTGAATGGATTAATTACAATCCTAATAAATTTTCTCCTATAGCCTATGACCTGACCAACGATAAGAGAGTAAGGGGTGAAAAATATGGCGGCACACAGGTCAGGTTCTTTTTACCCCCCTC
>JANOEF010000271.1:0-3826 GCA_031413075.1 Acidobacteriota bacterium
TTCCATTCGTTATCGGACGCATCTAAGTTAATATCGATAGCACCTTCCAATTCTCAAAAATTTACCGTGACTTTAACGGCCCTCGATGATTGGAGTTTTCAACTTGAGGAGGCTGCAGACTTACTCAAAAACCAATTAAAAGTAAAAGAATTAACCGGCTATGGACTCACGGAAAAAGTTGAAGCCATCCGTTCCGCCGGAGCTTGTCTGCGCTATGCAAAAGAGACGCAAAGAGCCTCGGCCGAACATATTTCTGAACTGAATTTCTTTGAAGCTAATGATTTTTTGGTTCTGGACGGGATTACTTTAAAAAACCTTGAAATAATTGAATCAAAAAATAATAATCGCCGAACTTTGTTTGCGGTAATTGATGAAACCGTCACCGGGATGGGAGCCAGAATGCTCAAATCATGGCTTTTGCGGCCATCGGTCAGGCGTTCCGAAATCCAAACCCGTCTGACGGCCGTGCATGAATTAACTGACTCCATGTTTCGAGACAAAATTCGTCATTTATTAAAAGAAATTACGGATTTGGAGCGGTTGGTAGGTCGTCTCAATCTTGGGACTGTGAGCCCGAGAGATTTATTATCCCTCAATCGAACACTTTCACAAACTCCGAATATAAATTTAATTCTCTCTGATGCAAACAGTCTTTTGCTGCAAGTATTAAGCGAAAATATTTTTGAATTACCCGAAGTCCGAGCCCTTATTTTGCGTTCAATTGAAGACGAGCCGCCGGTCACTATCAGTGATGGCGGAGTAATCCGGGGCGGGTTCGATGCGGATTTAGATGAACTGAGAAGTATCAGCGTCACTGCCAAACAAGTCATCGCTTCAATCGAAGAGCGAGAGAAACAACGGACTAATATCCAAAATCTCAAAGTAAAATTTAATAATGTCTTTGGATATTTTATCGAAATTTCAAAGTCCAATCTGAACCGGGTCCCAACGGATTATGAACGCCGTCAAACTTTGACCAATGCCGAAAGGTTTACCACCCCGGAATTGAAAGAGCTTGAAGCCAAAGTATTAGGGGCCGAAGAAAAAATTTTAGAAATTGAGTTGGAATTGTTTAAACAAATTCGTCTGGAAGTTCAAAAAGAAACCCGTAATTTGCAATCTACGGCCCGCGCTCTGGCCACGCTTGATGCCCTTACTTCATTAGCCGAAATTGCCGTTAAACGTCACTACTCGGCCCCGGTTTTACACGATGGCGACGAAATCGAAATCAAATCCGGAAGGCATCCGATAGTTGAGGCTTTTTCGAATGAAATGTTTATTCCGAATGATTTAATAATGAACAATTCAACCGATCGCCTTTTGATTATTACCGGCCCCAATATGGGCGGAAAATCCACTTCATTAAGACAGGTGGCACTCATTCAGATCCTCGCTCAAATAGGATCTTTTGTTCCGGCGGGTTCCGCCAAAATTCCGATTTTAGATAGAATTTGGACCAGGGTCGGAGCTTCTGATGATTTGGCTTCCGGACGTTCTACGTTTATGGTTGAGATGACTGAAACGGCCGCCATTTTGCACAACGCCACTCCGCGAAGTTTGATCTTATTAGACGAAATCGGACGCGGGACCTCAACTTTTGACGGGCTTTCGATTGCCTGGGCAGTTGCGGAATATTTGCATAATTCGCCTGATCATTCGGCTAAAACACTCTTTGCCACGCACTATCATGAGTTAACCGAATTGGCTGAAAACCTGGCCGGTGCCAAAAACTACCAAATCACTGCGGCTGAAAAAGACGGTCAAGTTGTATTCTTGCACAAATTGGAAAAAGGCAAAGCAAATAAATCTTACGGAATTGCAGTAGCCCAATTAGCCGGTTTACCCCAAAAAACTATCATCAGAGCCAAAGAAGTCCTGGAAAAATTGGAAAAATATGAACTTGCTGTATTTGCCACCGAAAAGAAAGGATTAGATAAGGTGGCCCGCAAACAAATTGCCTCACAGTTTTCCCTCTTCGCTATTTCAAATGAAAATGTCGTTGATGAATTGAGGGAAATTAACCTTTCTGCCTTATCAGACGCAGAAGCCAAACAAATCCTCAGAGACCTTCAAAAAAGAATTATTTGAGGATTTCGCAAATATCACTAATGATTTCCGCCCTGGTGATATTCCTTGAAAACTCAGGCGGTCTCAAAGTGCCGCCCATAAAAACCCGTTCGTTGCGAAATTTCATGTGACTTTCAATTTTTGTAAAACCGGTCAAATGCACTTCTGTGACCTTCGTTCGGTCAACAAATTTCTTCAAGTTCCTTTGATTCAGCCCGCCGCAAGCCAAAATTATAATCCGGTTATTTGCCAGTTTTACCAACTCTTCAATCGTTTCGGCCCCCTCAAATGCATTTGATTCCTGACCTGATGTCAGAATTCTCTCGATTCCCAGCTCAATTAATATTTCGAGGGATTTTTTTGCGTCCCGAGCGACGTCAAAAGCCCGGTGAAAGGTCACTTTCATCGGACGTGCAATGTCAATCAATTCTGTGGTTCGTCTGACATCAATTTCTCCTCGACTATCCAAAATTCCGGTGACAATGGCCTCAACCCCCAAAGATTTACAAATTTCGACATCCCGTTTCATTATTTCAAATTCCAAATCAGTATAAAGAAAATCCCCCCCCCGCGGTCGGATGATGACATGTAATCCGATTTGCAATAATTTCCGGGCTATTTCAATCGAAGCAAAACTCGGTGTGGTGCCGCCTTCCAACAAGTTATCGCACAGTTCAACCCGGTCGGCACCGCCCGTCTGAGCCGCCAGAGCCGATTCGACTGAATCAACACAAACTTCAAGTAATATTTTGTTTTTCATATAATTAAGTGTAATATTTCATAAACTTTTGAGGAAAATCAATGCCAAATCGTCGAAAATTTATCCAAATGTCATTATTAGGACTTCCCCTGAGTGTCCTTGGGCAAAACAAGTTTGAAAAAGCCTCGGCTTTGAAATTTGAGCTGCCGGTCGTGGTTTCAACCTGGGATAGCGGAATTCGAGCCAATTCTGCCGCCTGGAAAATTCTGCAAAAAAAAGGTAAAGCCATTGACTCGGTCGAAGCAGCAGCCAAATCTGCCGAGGATGAAATAAGTTGTTGTGTCGGGCTCGGCGCTAATCCTGACCGGGACGGAAAAGTGACTTTGGATGCCTCAATTATGGACGATCAGGGCAATTGCGGCGGGATTGCCTTTATGCAGAACATCAAGCATCCGATTTCGGTGGCCAGAAAATTGATGGAAAACACCCCCCATGTTTTTTTAGCGGGTGAGGGGGCCGAACAATTTGCCTTGGAAAATGGATTTCAACGCCAGCCCCAAAAACTTTCGCCATCCGCTGAAAAAGCCTGGAAACAATGGCTCGAAAAGTCGAAATACGAACCCGTCATTAATATTGAAAACAAACCCAGAAGTCAAGTTTCACCAACTTCCCCTTATTTTTTATCCGACGGACAACCAAATCACGATACCATGGGAACTATCGCCCTTGATCATTTTTCAAACTTATCCGGGGCGTGCACCACCAGCGGAATGGCTTTTAAGATGCGTGGACGGGTCGGCGATTCCCCCGTCATCGGAGCCGGACTCTTTGTGGATAACGAAATCGGGGCGGCGACCTCCTCCGGCGTGGGGGAAGAAGTGATCAGAATCTGTGGAACGCATTTAATCATTGAATTAATGCGTTTTGGTTATACTCCGGAAAAAGCTTGCCGCGAAGCCATTCGGCGAATCGTCAAGCGCGATCCGGAAAAAGCTCAAACTTTTCAAGTCGGTTTCATTGCCCTTTCAAAAACCGGGGAGGTCGGCGCCTTTGCGATTC
>JANOEF010000272.1:0-2125 GCA_031413075.1 Acidobacteriota bacterium
GGCACCAGCCTCCTGACTGAGCCGGACAGCCACCATTCGCCAAGTTTTTCCCACAGTGCGCCTGCAAAAAATGGGACGACGCGCGCGATTTCGGCGAGGACGCCGTCGGGCGTGTAGTCGGTGCTGAAAATGATTTCGTCAAAGAAAGTTTCGAGCCGTGAGGTGACGCAGCATTTCATTAATCGAATCGAGGAAGTTAATCCAAACCTGAACGCAGTGGTGCTGAAATTTTACGATGAGGCCTTGAGAAAAGCGGACGAGGCGGACACAAAATTAGCCAAAGGCAAAAAAATCGGCAAGCTTCACGGCTTACCCTTCACCATCAAGGAATGTTTCGATTATCTCGACACGCCCAGCACCCTCGGCGTTTTAGCGCGAAAAAATGACCGTCCGACGGCCAATGACGAATATATTCAGGCGTTATTAAACGAAGGCGGGATCGTTCTGGGCAAAACAAATGTTCCGCAACTGTTGATTTTTATCGAAAGTGACAACCGGGTTTACGGCAAAACCAACAACCCGCACAATCCGAAATTTGCACCGGGCGGCAGTAGCGGCGGTGAAGGTGCAATTATCGGAGCCGGTGCTTCGCCGGTCGGAATCGGCTCTGATCTTGGCGGAAGTGTCCGCTTTCCGGCAGCTTTTTGCGGAGTTTGTTCAATTAAACCAACCATGTGGCGGACACCTGATTTGACTCGTTACGGGGCAACCAGGCTCGAAGGCTCAATCGGTTCAGTCACCGGAGTTTTGGGAAATCAGGCCGAAGATCTGCATTTATTCTTGAATATTATCAACCAATCGGTTGCCACAACCCGGGAGGTAAAACCGCTACAAGATTATCAAAATATTGACGTTAGCAAACTTCGGATCGGTTATTTTCTGTCGGACGGAATTTTTGAACCGATGGGGGCGGTCAAACAGGGTGTTTTGAACTCGGTGGCAAAACTGGAAAAACTTGGGGTTGAAGCGATTGAATTTCAACCGCCCCGGCTTTCGTTTGTCGAAGAGATTTTTTTCCGGATTGTCGGGGCCGATGGCGGAAAACTTTTTAATGACGTTTTGGCCAAAGAAAAACCTGTTTCGCAACTCAAGAATATGCTGATGGTGGCTTCCGCCTCACAATTCAAGCGTGATCTGTTGAACAATTTGGCCAATCTTTTCGGGCAAAAGAGTTTGGCCCGGCAAATTCCTTATTTTGGCGGAAAAGGCGAAGCACATCTTAAAATTTGGGCAGAAAAACAAGCCGATTATCGCCGGGAATTTTTGGCCGCGATGGAGAGGGAAAATCTGGATGCAATTATCAGCCCCGTTTGCGCCCTGCCCGCTTTTTTGCATAATTCAACTGATAAGGTCGGACTGGGCGGAATTTACACGATTCTTTACAATGTTTTGGGTTTTCCGGCAGGTGTCGCACGAATTGGTCAAGTCCGAGAAAATGAAGCGGTTGGACGAAAAACAAGTTTAGATGTGCTGGAACGAACGGCCGCTAAAACCGAGAAACTTTCGGCCGGCTTACCTCTTTCAGTTCAAATCGCGGCGAAGCCCTGGCGCGAAGATGTAGTTTTGAGTTTGATTGACGTTTTACATCAAAGGGTCGAAACCGTCGTTTGAGTAAGATTTAAGCACCAATTAACAATGGACAATGAAGAAAACCCAAAAACCCAAGTTAATCAGCTATTTGCAAACTTTTCTTGATTTTCCAAAGGTCGTAAAACTTTTGCTGACCTGCTTAGTAAAAAAACCCTTTATTTGACCTTATCGTTCATCATAAAGTCGAGCATCCGGACAATCGTTTCCTTCATTTTGCGTCGGTCCACGACTTTATCAACCATTCCGTGTTCAAGTAAAAATTCCGAGCGTTGAAAGCCTTTCGGGAGTTTTTGGCGGATAGTCTGTTCAATCACCCGCGGACCGGCAAAGCCGATGAGGGCTTTTGGTTCAGCTAAATTTACATCGCCGAGCATCGCGAAACTGGCGGTGACGCCGCCGGTGGTCGGATCGGTCAAAACTGAGATGAACGGCAAACCGGCTTCGTGAAGTCTGGCCAGAGCCGCTGAAATCTTGGCCATCTGCATCAAGCTGAGAGTTCCCTCCTGCATCCGCGCCCCGCCCGAAGCCGAAAAAA
>JANOEF010000273.1:0-1996 GCA_031413075.1 Acidobacteriota bacterium
ACCTCGAACCCGCACCTGTTCCCGAGTCCAATAGTTTTCAGGCACAAAAAACTGACCCGGTCATCCCAAAAGGAGAAAGTCCGGTAAAAACAGATTTTGCAATTCCATCCGATGAAGGGTTATCAAAATTTGAAGAGTCATTATCAAAATTTGAAGAGTCATTAGAAAATATCTCGGAATTTGAATTGCCGCAAGATTTATCCTTGAAAAAAGTCGAACAATCAATTACCCCTCCTCAAATCGAGATCAATGATGATGCGACCATGCAGGAGTTAATGGCTGAGGCACTATTTGAAAAACCTCAACCAATCGAATATGCCGAACCAGTAAAATTGAATAATAACCTGATTAATGAGAAGGAATTTTATCGTCGTCGTGCTGCTGAAGAAGTCAACGCTCTCCAAATTTGTGAACATATTATTTCAGCGATCGAAAGAGAACAAATGAAAATGGTCCCGAAGCCTTACGATGATATTTCGGTCAGTATGGCTTTACACGATTTTCTCAAGGTTGTTGACCAAACTCAAACAGCGGAAAGTGCCCAGGCTGAATTTAAATTATTACAAGAAACCGAGAGTTGGTATTCTGCGCTTTCTCATCGGGATAAACATATTTCGATTGGAGATTTGCGGCGTTATTGCGAAAATGCAAAACCAGCTTTGAGCGGACAGGCCTTGATTTCATTGGCCCGTTTTTATCGAAATTCACCTTTTAGCGAGACTGTCAGGAGTAAATTTGATGTAGTAGTGACCCGGCTTTTGACCAAAGAACTATTTGATGATACGAGACAATTGTTGTTAGAACGAGAGGGTTTAATGAAACAATTGTCCGGACTATACGCAGATTGGTCAAGCATTCCGCTTTATGACTCAGACAATGATTCAGATGTTCTGATCGGGGTCTTAAAGCTCGAAGATTTTATTAATGAAGCATTAGAATCGAGAAACTTTGAAGATTTAATAAAAAATGACTTCTTTAATCGAGTTCGTCTCTTTAAGGAAAATATGGGGGAAAAATTCTTTTCTCCTATATTAATTGCCACCGCGATTGAGTGTAATGTCGCTATTGGTAATAAATATGTTGAATTGATTAAACAGGAACGCGAACGAAATAATGCCAAACTGGTCCAAGAAAAATATAGTTTTGTACTTGACCAACCAGTTTCAGATGCAACCGCCAAAACACTCCAATTAATTGAGCTTCTCAAAGATAGGCAAAATGGTGATAAACCCGTGCTGGTTGGAAAGAAAGCGGAAATCACTGAAGTCCTGAAAATGGATCAAACCACCCCTCGATACGAACCGAAATCAACTAAAACTAAAAAGGCATTTTTGGGGTTGAGCCGGTGGGTTTGGGCCTTTTGTATCGTTACGATAATAGCTTTTGGCGGGTTAGTCTTTTATGTTGAATATTTGACGCCACAACCAAAAACTTCAGCAACCGTCAGAAAGGTAAATTTGGATAATTCTTCTTTGAAAGAATATTTCAAAACTGCTCGAATCAATCGGGATACTTTTTTTGCGGTGATTGAACCGGCCTGGACCAACCTAAGTAAAGACGTGAAAGAAGATATTTTGAAGAAAACTCTGGCCGTTGGCAGCGAAAAAGGATACAACAAGATCCATTTAATAAATAATGAAGGAAAAACAGTGGCTTTTGCTTCGGAAAAGGGAATTGATCTGGATCCGAAATAGAGATAAATAATTTATTAGATGGTTCATGTCAGAAAATTTACAACTCAATGTAATCAGGTAGCAGGACATAATCAGTCTATTAAATTTCACAAATAAAAGTTCCGCTGCAGGTGAACCAGAATGAAAAATTCTTGACAATCCTGCTTTTTAGAATCGCAGAAAAATCTGGGTCTGGCTGTCTGCATCGGTGGATAATTTAGTCTCACAACGGATAAAATTAGATTCAAAAAAAACAAACGGAATCATAGGGCAAACGCATCTAAATTTTACTGACAAGAGAATTATTTGCTTCTCATAACTCT
>JANOEF010000274.1:0-4299 GCA_031413075.1 Acidobacteriota bacterium
AAGGTAAAATAATTGAGTTTTATGGCGATAAGCAGGTCAGCAAAAGTTTTACGACATTTTGAAAATAAAGAAAAGTGTGAAAATAGTTGAGTAACTTTCGTTTTTGGGTTTTCTTCACTGTCCATTGTTAATTGTGAGTTGGTGCTTATGTCCAATCGGACGTTTGCCGTCAGGATAGTCGGGGTTCCGTCCTTAACTTTTTGTTGCTTGATTTCGGACAGATTTGCAAAATTGTTTGAATAGGCAAATCCTGTTAAACTGATAAGTTATATTTGAGGTAAAAATGGATCGAGTTTTAGCATTATTGTTGTTTTTAGTTATTCTTGTCGTCACCATCTACACTTATCCGGAACAGGCGGCCGCGGTGATGACTCTGACCGTTACTTCGGCACTGGTGATCATCTTCATCCGGCATCTGACCGCAGATGACGAGTTTCTGCTGCGGATTTTTGTGATCGGTCTATTGTTTAGAGTCACTTTTGGGCTAATTACCCATGTTTTGGAATTGCGTGATTTTTTCGCGGCTGATGCCGATCAATATCATGGGTGGGCAACCCGGCTCTATACTATTTGGTTTGAGGATGTTTTCACCAATGACGCCTTAAGTCAAAGGGTAATGGACATGAATGCTAATTCCTGGGGAATGATTTATTTTGTCGCGATTATTTATGCTATTACAGGTCCGAATATCCTCGCCGCACAGTTTGTTTGTGCGGTGGTGGGGGCGGCCACGGCTCCGATGCTTTACGGCTGTACCTTAAAAATTTTCAATAACCGAGCAGCCGCAAAAATGTCGGCCCTGATTGTAGCAATATTTCCGGCTTTCATTATTTGGTCAGGACAGCTGTTAAAAGATGGGCTGGTTATTTTTCTCCTGGTTCTAACCATTACCATGGTTTTAAGATTGCAGGAAAAGTTCGACTATCTCGCCTTGTTCCTTCTGATATTCGCGATGTTTGGGATCGGGGCGTTACGTTTTTACCTTTTTTATATGGTTGGGGTGGCCATTGTCGGAAGTTTTGTGATCGGCTCCAGCAAAAATCAGCAGGAGATTATCAAGCGTTTGATTATGTGTATGATCTTAGGTATAGCGGTGGCTTATTTGGGGTCGGCCGGAGGGGCCGCGGAAAACCTAAGGGCTTATGACCTAAAAACAATTCAAGCAAGTCGGGACTGGAGCGCACGGGTTTCAGAGTCCGGTTATGGGAAGGATTGGGACGTTTCGACCACCGAGGGGGCGGTCGCAGTTTTACCTATCGGCTTTGCCTATCTGATGTGGGCGCCGTTTCCGTGGCAGGTCACCAACTTACGACAATTGGTCGCGGTTCCAGAAACTATTCTCTGGTGGGCTTCGATGCCGTTAATGCTGGCCGGACTGATTTATACGATCAAGCACCGATTACGGAACGCCATTGCCGTTCTTTTATTTACCGGACTGCTGACAATTGTATATTCTGTCACGCAAAACAATGTCGGGACCGCCTACCGGCAACGCACCCAGATTCAGGTCTTTCTTTTTATGTTTATCGCGGTTGGCTGGCAGCTCAGAAAAGAAGAAAAAGAGAACAAAAAAATGCAAAAAATGATCGTCAACCGCAATATAGAAGAAACTGCGCGAAGAATCAAAGAGCGAAATAATTAACAATTACGAATTACGAATTACCAATTACTAATTACGAATTACGAATTACCAATTACTAATTACGAATTACTAATTACGAATTACGAATTACGAATTACCAATTACGAATTACCAATTACGAATTACCAATTACTAATTACGAATTACGAATTACGAATTACGAATTACGAATTACCAATTACCAATTACTAATTACGAATTACCAATTACTAATTACCAATTACTAATTACCAATTACTAATTACTAATTACCAATTACTAATTACGAATTAACGCGTACGAGTTGCGCTCTTTAGGCGCTAGTTGCCGGTGATTACTCAAGACTAAAGTAATTTAAGGGCAGTTCCAAAAATTGGTTTGACTACGATATAAAACGCGTAATGAAATTTACTTGAAAACCATAAATACAATGAATGCTATTAGTGAGTAAAGTTGCGTAATTGGTAGTTTTCCTTGCTTTACCGTCAATTTTTGAATTTTTGGAACTGCCCTTAAATGCTTGATAACAGCGAAGTCTGAAAGTTGTTGAGTTATTTTCGAGCATAAATGAGTTGGAAATTACGAATTAACAATTAACAATTAACAATTAACAATTAACAATTAACAATTAACAATTGATGTGCGGAATAACAGGTTTTGTAAATTTTGATAAATCGCCTGCCGATCTCTCAATTTTAGAGAGGATGAATCAAGCGATTATACATCGCGGTCCGGATGAAGATGGTTTTTACCATGCGGAAAACGTCGGGCTGGCGATGCGTCGTCTGGCGATTATTGATCTGTCCGGCGGACAACAACCGATCTTTAATGAGGACAAAACCAAAGTCATCGTTTTTAATGGCGAAATTTATAATTATCAGGAAATTCGTGCCGATTTAGAATCGCGTGGACATAAATTTTATACCAATTCGGATACTGAAACGGTCATTCATCTTTACGATAAATATGGCGTGGATTGCGTCCGTCATCTGCGGGGGATGTTTGCCTTTGCCATTTGGGATAGGTTGGAAGAATCGCTCTTTATCGCCCGTGACCGGGTCGGAAAAAAGCCGCTGCTCTATGCTCATCAACCGAATGGAGATTTAATTTTCGGTTCAGAATTTCAAGCCGTTTTGCAGCATCCGGCGATTTCCCGCGAGGTTGATTTTTCCGCCCTTGATTCATATTTATCCTATCTTTGCGTTCCCGCCCCGCAAACCGCATTTAAGCAGATCCGAAAGCTCGAACCGGCTCATTGGGGCATCTGGAAAGACGGGAAGCTTAAAACACACAGATATTGGACGCCTGATTTTTCCACAAAGTTAAAAATTTCTGAGGAAGAAGCAATCGAAGAAACCACCCGGATCGTGCGCGAATCGGTCAAACTGCGGATGATTTCCGAAGTTCCGTTGGGCGCATTTTTGAGCGGCGGAGTTGATTCGTCGGCAGTCGTCGCGCTGATGGCTGAGGAAAGCTCGCAACCGGTCAAAACATTTTCGATCGGTTTTGAAGAGGACGATTTTAGCGAATTAAAATACGCCAAAATTGTGGCCAAACATGTCGGAGCTGAATATAACGAGTTCATTGTCCGACCGAAGGCGTTGGAAATTTTACCGACTTTGGTTAAACATTACGGCGAGCCATATGCTGATTCTTCTGCCATTCCGACCTATTACGTTTCACGCGAAACGCGAAAGTTTGTGACAGTTGCGCTCAATGGCGATGGCGGAGACGAAAGTTTTGCCGGATATGAGCGGTATCTGGCGATGAACCTGGCGGAAAAATACCGCCGGATTCCCGCCGTTTTGCGAAAAGGCCTCATCGAAACGGGAGTCGGTCTGCTGCCTAATCCAACTCAATTCCGAAGCCGGATCAAAAGTCTGAAACGGTTTGTCGAATCGGGTTCGCTGGGAAATGTCGAAAGATATTTGGGATGGATGAGCGCGATCTCTCCGGGTTTGAAAGAAGATCTGATGTCAAATGAGTTTCGTGCGCAATTAAATGAGAGCCGTCCAATTGATGTCCTGCAAAAATGGTTTGATCAAACCGGGGACTTAGGCATTATAGATGCGACGATGCTGACTGACCAGATGACCTATTTGCCCAATGATCTGTTGGTCAAGGTTGATATTGCCTCGATGGCTAATTCACTCGAAGCACGTTCGCCCTTGCTGGATCATAAAGTTATCGAATTTGCCGCAAGTCTGCCGCAAAACCTCAAAGCCCGTGGCCGGGAAACAAAATCTTTACTCAAAAAAGTAGCCGCGCGATTGGTGCCGAAAGAAGTAATTTACCGGCGCAAGATGGGGTTTGGGGTGCCGATCGGAAAATGGCTGCGCGGGGATTTGAAAGCGTTTATGCATGAAACTTTACTCTCTGAACGATTTGCTAAACGCGGTCTTTTTGAGCAAAATAAGGTAGCTGAACTGATTGAAAAACACTCGGCTCAAAAAGCAGATTACGCCACGCCGCTGTGGACATTGTTGATGTTAGAACTTTGGTTTCAAGAGTTTATTGATTGAGGGGAAATTATGCAAAAACCAAAAGTAAAAGCTGAACTTGACTATTTAATTGCCGAATTTGGAATTAAAGTTGTCAGAAAATCGGATAAGCTATCGCTTTGGATGCAAGAACAAACTGAAAAACTTGAAAACATGGCAGAAGCTATTTTGACCAAG
>JANOEF010000275.1:0-1696 GCA_031413075.1 Acidobacteriota bacterium
GTATTGGAAAGCTTGGGCTCGTTCGTAATAAGCCGGCAGATAATCGGGCTTTAATTCAATCGCTTTACTTAAATCTTCAACTATATTCTTGTATGCGCCGCCATTGCTGTGGCAACTTGCACGATTGAAAAATGCCTCGAATAAGGTCCTTTATGACACAGATTTTAGCTTATTTTTATTGTATCAAAAAGGGGCGTTTTCGAGACAGGAACAAAAGTACTATTTGATGTTATTTCTGAGATTTTTTTCACCTTACCTTCAGTATCAAAATATACAGTTACATTTACATCGGTTTCATCAGGTGCTCGTTCAAACTTTTTATATATGTTATAGCTCCACATCCAACCGCTTATTTGATCGCCCACAAATCTAAGAGTGCTTATTTCATCAGGATTTCCGATTACTTTTAATACTTCATCCCCGTTCATCCCAATTCGCAGTTTATTACGGTTAATAAGAATTTTCTCGCGTCTTTCAATGGCAGCCTGATATGGAAAGGAAGTTGTTTCGTTGAACCGCTGTAATGATTTCTGATCTTGTGAAACTAAAGGCTGTTCATTATGATCAAACAAGCTACACGAAAGCAGACAAAAGTTGATACCAAGACATAAAATTATACAAAAGTTTCTTTTATACATTTCAAGTAAAAGATGTTTCAAAAAGGGTACTTTATGAAACATTCCAAGTTCAATCTTAGTTGGTCCTGAAATAGAATAGGGTTAAATTTTACCCTGATGGGCAAATTCTTGAGTAATCCTCATTATATTTTATTGATGCCGATCTGAAAAAAACTTTGCTCAATTCCATTTTTCGGTTACAATCCATTCAAACCTCAGCCTTAATTAAACATATCAAACCTAACAATTAGGTTTAGATTTGACAAGTTTTAGATCAAACGGTCGCGTTATCGAATGAGGATCAAATGTTCTAAACTAATTACTGAATGGAGAAGCATATGGCGTTGAATGAAAAATTGATTACGGTTGGTTTTCTCATTTGCCTTTTTATGAATTCATCAGTTAGTTTTGCCAAGGAAGCCCCTGTAGTAGCAGTCAAAGTCAAATCTGCTGAAAAACGACTGGCTTTGGTGATTGGCAACGGCGCTTATCAAAAAACTTCCGAGCTTCCGAATCCTGCCAATGATGCCGCCGATATGGCCGCCTCGCTCACCTCATTAGGTTTTGAAGTCCTCTCCGGCACTAATCAAACCAAACGGCAGATGGAAATTCTAATTCGCGAATTCGGCGACAAACTCTCGCGTCAGGGCGGAGTCGGTCTGTTCTTTTATGCCGGTCACGGACTGCAGGTCAAAGGGAGTAATTATCTGATTCCGGTGGATGCCGAAATACCGGCAGAGGATGAAGTTGAATATGCCACTGTCAACCTGAATTTTCTGCTCAACAAAATGGATGCCGCCAAAAACGATTTGAATATTGTGATTCTGGATGCGTGCCGGAATAATCCCTTTGCGCGGAGTTGGCGTAATTTCAGAGATGTCGGCGAGGGCGGAGGATTAGCCAAGATCACGCCGCCGACGGGGACGATCATGCTCTATGCAACGCAACCGGGAAATGTGGCATCGGATGGCACGGGACGCAACGGACTGTTTACGGAATCACTGTTGGAGCAGATCAGAAAGCCGGATGTAGAACTCGATGCGATGATCAAACAGCTGGCCCGGGATGTCTCGGAGAGG
>JANOEF010000276.1:0-2202 GCA_031413075.1 Acidobacteriota bacterium
GTATTGGAAAGCTTGGGCTCGTTCGTAATAAGCCGGCAGATAATCGGGCTTTAATTCAATCGCTTTACTTAAATCTTCAACTATATTCTTGTATGCGCCGCCATTGCTGTGGCAACTTGCACGATTGAAAAATGCCTCGAAATTATCCGGCTCTAATTCGATCACACGAGTATAGTCGATAAGTGCTTCCTTATATTTATATCCAATAATTCCTTGATAAATCTTGGCGCGTTGGAAAATACTCTCCGGAGAGTCCGGTTTTAATTTAATCGCACTTGTAAAACTTCTGATTGCCTGCTCCTTATTATTGATTGCCAAAAAAGCAATACCGCGATGATAAAAAACGGAAAAGTTCTGCTCAAGCCTGATCTGTTTGTTTTTAGATATCTCGGCAAAATCAACAGCATCAATATTTTTTTTGCTTATCCGGCTCGCCTCAATGCTTTCGGCTTTGCCATTAAATTCCAAAGCCTTGTTAAAAAGTCTGATTGCCTCTTCATAATTTTTGCCTGCTAAACAATCGAGTCCTTTTTGCAAATAATCATTGGCTGATGCGTTTTCATTAAAAGACATAAAATGAATAAATAAATATTGAAAGCAGTGTAAGTTTAACCCATCTGGTCCCCAATCTTTAGTCATTGATAATGAAAAGGATTGTATGCTGGAAGGTCAATCGAAAAATGTCTCGAATAGGGTCCTTTATGGAACAGATTTTACTTTGTTTTTAGCGACTCGAAAAGGGGCGTTTTTAACATATTTTTTGAATCTCTTTGATAATTCTTTTGGAAACAGATAATTCGCATTTTAACATTAAATGCCCAATTAAACGATAATCAATTAACCCCAAGCTGAAGCGATCATCTGATTGGGATTTTAAGTAAACAAGTCGTTATGAAACGCCAAAGCTAATCTCATCTTTCGAACGACTCAGGAATCGCTGCCGGACCTGTTCTGGTACCGATACTCAGTAACAAACCAAACTGCCGCCCCGGCGACGAACCCGGCGATCAAGATGATTGGCGCATTTGTTTTGATAGTCTCGAGACTAAGCCCGTAATGGCTGAAAAAATAATTATAGATAGAATTAATAGCGATCATAGATGCTCCCCACAATCCAACCCAATAAACTAGAACGTAATACCAAAAGCCCTTGGTTCTGGTGCGTTCCCATTTAGCCCATTTTGATTCATTCATATGAACTTCCTCTTTATCAAAAAAATCTGACGAGGCTATATATGCCTCTATCTATAAGCGCGTCATTTATGTGAAAACCGTCCGGAAAATGAAAATAACAAAATCTTCTTATTTTTGAAATTACATATTCAGGCGGGTACAGAAAATAAATTATCAGAAAACAGTGTCTAAAGAATTTCGCAAAATGGATACTTTATAAACTGATGGTCAAAAATTAGACTGCCAGCAAATTGAGCAGTTCGCAAGGAATCTTATCCATTGCATGCATGTATTGCATGCAATAACGCACCAAAATAAAGAAATTTAGTCAAAAATCAATGAATTTTGGTGAAAAACGACCAATTTGAAGGAAAAAGCGGGTCCTTAGAGTAAAAAAATCAGCCCTAGAGGCTAATACTCCAAGTTATGACTTGTTTAAATATATAGGTGTAATTTTTGAAATTTTGGTTTATATTTTCAAATATTTAATCTTTATTAAAGTGGGTTTTGGAGGGTCAATGGCGGGATTAGTGGTTGAATTAATTAAAAAATTCTTTTGACGAAGGTCCTGAAATTCTGAAGGAGCAGTATTTTGAGCAGTATCAGAAAACTCCGGGCTATTTGGAGCGGCTTCAGGCAGCGGCTGGTCCGCATAAATCAGATGGTGATCCGCATATTGCCGGACGCGCTCTTGATATTGTGCTGCGCAGTAATATTCCCTACGAATTATATATCGGTAACTTTGTGGTTGACGCATTTTTGCAAGCGCGGGATGCAATGAAATGGATCTCTGTTGTTTATAATCATTCGGAATGGAATGGAGCCGGGAACAAATTTCCGCGCCGTCGAGTTATTAAGGATAAAGACGGAAACCCGACTACCTTCGACGATGGTATATTTGGACATGTTACTGCGCAGCACAATATCAAGAGCGCGTCCGGCAATATGCGGATCACCATCTGATTTATGCGGACCAGCCGCTGCCTGAAGCCGCTCCAAATAGCCCGGAGTTTTCTGATACTGCTCAAA
>JANOEF010000277.1:0-4043 GCA_031413075.1 Acidobacteriota bacterium
GTTTCCAATATGCCCGTGGCAAACGTCCGAGAGAATCGAATTCCAAGTCTCCAGCGGTATCGGTTAATAACATCGGATTCTACGGAACGAGAAGTTTCTTACCAACCACACAATTTGATAACAGAATTCAATTCGTTGATGGCGTTTCAATTATTAAAGGAAACCACAATATCAAGATTGGCGGTGAGTTCAGTGATATTTATACCGAACAACTATTTGGTTTTAACCAATTCGGAGCATATTCATTCAGCTCTAGTGGTGATTCGGCTTTACAAGAGCTCGGTTTAACTGCTGGTGCAACTACTGATCGTCGCTTTGACAATTCAGGCACGCGCTATACTCAACAAATCGGTAATCTTCAAGCTGGTTTCCGTATTAGAGAATTAGCTTTTTATGCACAAGATGCCTGGCGCATTTCTCCAAGGTTGACTTTGAACTTCGGTGTTCGGGTTGAAAAACAATACAATCCCGAAGCACAAACCGGTAACACCACTGTTATCGATTTAGTCAAAAATGCTAGCTTTCCATTACTCGGCGGAAAACGCTATGATCCCACAATTATTCCAGATAGTCCTTGGCAATTTGGGCCGCGTTTAGGATTTGCCTGGGATACATCGGGAGACGGTAAGTCAGTTATTCGCGGATACGGAGGGCTGTATTATGCTAGAACTCCTTTAATTCTTTTAGCAGGTCCAGTTAATAATTATCGAATTCCTCCGGGTGACGTTACGGTTCAATTGCCATTTAGTGTCCCAGCGAGCTTGGTATTAACTACTTTTCTCGCGGCTAATCCTAATTATGTCAACATTCTGCAAGCGACTGGCGCAAATTGCACGACTACCCCAAGCAGCTGCACGCCAAATACGGTTTTCCGACAATTTGCCTTACTCGGTATTAATGCTAATTCAGCCGGGTTAGGTAGTTTGCCTTCTTTATCAGCGGCACAAGTCCAACAAATTGCCGGAATTTTAGGTCTTGGAGTTACTCCGGGGTTAGGCGCAAACCTCTTCTCTGTTTCGGAAGATTATGAAAACCCAACTGCGGTTCAGTTTGGTTTTGGATATGAAAAGGAAGTTAAAAACGGACTCGTTCTTGGAGCGGATTACAGCTTCGTAAAAACCACTCATTTGCAGCGCAATCGTGATATTAACCTGCCTGTTCCAACCCCAGATGTCAACGGACGCCCAATTTTCAATCGTAATAATCGACCGATTCCATCTCTTGGTCGCGTGGTCCTTCGTGAAGACTCAGCTAAGTCTGTGTACCAAAGTTTGACTCTTAAGACACGTCTAGTTAGAAAATGGGCAAATTTGAGTATGTTTTACACGCTTTCTCGGTCTAAATCGGATGACGATAACGAGCGTAATGCAACGGGTATTTTCTACGAAAACAGCTTCGATCTACGACCGGAATATGGGTTGGCAAGATTGGACAGAGTACATCAATTTGTGGCTAGTCCGGTTTTCTTCTTGCCAAAAGGCTTTGAGGTATCAAGTGCTATCAAACTTCGTTCAGGTGTTCCGTTTGATGCCACTATTGGTTCTGATGTAAATGCCGATTCTAATAACAATGACAGACCGTTTTCAGCAATAGGAGTTCCTTTCCAAAGAAATGACTTCCGAAATCGTGGCGAATATACGGTTGATTTGAGAGTTCAAAAAGGTATTTCTTTCGGAGAAAATCGCAGATTGGTTTTTTCGGGTGAATTCTTTAATCTCTTTAACGCGGCAAATGTTCAATACGGTGGTGCACAAACTAACTACTGTGGCTCAGCTTTCCGTACTTCATCCTGCGGCTTAACTGGTTCGAATAACACCTCGTTCCGTCAAATCAGAGCCAACGGAGAGTTAATTACATCTGGTAACTTTAGCCGAACACCGGTGTTCCAAATGCAGCTTGGAGCCAGATTCCAATTCTAGTTTTCTCAACATTTAGAAAACTTTTCGGCGTGGTTCATTGCGAATCACGCCATTTTTTTGTTTAATCGGGACGTAATGAAAATTCTTCAAATAAGTTCGGCAAAGAATTTCGGCGGCGGTGAAAGGCATCTGATCGATCTGTCCAAGGGATTGATCGAGCGCGGCCATGAGGTTTTTGTGGTCGTCCGGCCGACCTGTGAATGGCAGGAGCGGCTTGATTTCCTGCCTCAAGAGAATATTTTCCCGGTTTCGATCCGCAACTCTTTTGGCATCTTTAGCGCTCAGCGGATCGCCGGATTCATCAAGAAAAACAATATCGAAATTGCTCACGCCCATGTCGCCCGGGATTATTTTCCGACAGGTTTAGCCTGCCGGATTGCCAAAACTCCGAAATTTATCATCACCCGTCATGTGCTTTTTCCGCTTAAATCATTTAACCGGTTTGCCTTAAAAAATCTTTCAACTGCAATCGCGGTTTCTGATGCTGTCAATTTTGAGCTCAAAAAACTTTTTCCCTTTGAAAAGGTCGTGACCGTCTCAAACGGAGTTAACGTTGAGCATTTTGCCAATGCCGACCGGGAAAAACTTGGTCAGGAATTTCGTTTTGAGCATAATATTCCGTATGACGCTCGTTTGATTACGACGATCGGGGAATTAAAACCGCTCAAGGGGCAAGAAGATTTCGTTCTGGCGGCCCAAATAGTGGCGGAAAAATTTCCTGATACATATTTCGCCATGATTGGAAAAGATAATTCGCTCGACCAGTCTTTTCGCCGAAAATTGAAACGGCTGGTTAAAGTTTTCGGCCTCGAAGACCGTTTTTTATGGCTCAATTGGGTGATAGATACCGCCGGACTACTGCACGCCAGCGACGTTTATGTTTCGCCCTCCCATTCGGAAAGTTTCGGCCTCGCAATTTTAGAAGCGATGGCTGCCGGACGCGCCGTTGTCTCGACCGCCACCGAGGGAGCAAAAGAGCTTTTAGGCGGCGAAAATCTGGTTCCGATCGAAGCTCCGGTTAAATTAGCCGAACAAATATGTGTGTTTTTAGAAAATGAAAAAAGGCGAAAGGAGTTCGGGAAAAAACTTCAAACTCGGGCCGGTGAGAATTTTGGTTTAGAAAAAATGATTGAACAAACGGAAAATGTGTATCGAAAACTGTTAGGACGCTCCGCCACAAATTAAGCAAAAATCGTATTTGACCATTGGCTAAAATCATTGATCATGACCTCGGATAAAAGTCCGGCTGCTGACAAACCCGTCAGCAGATGAATCGCCATCAATCCGATGTAAACCATCAGAGTCAGAGCCAAACCGTATTTAGCCAAACGGAAAGTTCGCCACCGCCAGAGAACAAACGCCGTGACTCCGCCCATCGCCAGCTTGACCGCCAGAAACGGCAAATCACCCAAGTCCAGAAGTGTTGCCATCAAATGATTACCTTCGGTCGCGAAGCCATACCGCACCCAAAAAATGGTCAATACAGCATCAAAAAAATTCAATAAGAAAAGGAGAATGGTCTGTTGGGATAAATTCATTTTTTGTTAAACCTCTTGCGAAATGCAAAACCTTGTTAAACCTTTCTTCTTAAGCGGCTTCCCCCCAGTCGAAAACAGGCTGAGGACAACTCAAAATCAAGAGAAACGATATTATTTAGTTGCTAAAATATACTACTAATAACCCAGGTTTTCAAAAAAAATCATGAATTTTTTTTTGGTCATTTGTTTTTTTGCGGATAAGTGCTAATTTTAACGGTGAAAACAAGTATTTCTATTTTCAAAGCAACGGTCAAAATAAGTTTGGCGTCTGATAGAGGCGAAACGTCCCCCGTATTTGAGATTAATTTCAAAGGCAAAAAAGAGAGGTAAAAAGATGCGAAAAATAGGTTTTATGGCAGCAGTTTTAACCATACTTCTGGCAATTAGCGGGGCGACTACGTTTGCCCAAACAAGAAAAACAACTAAGAAAAAACCGGTCTTAAAGAAAACCACAACGACCAAAGTTGCAGTTAAACCGGCCATCAAACTTTATACGGTGGAGCTGGCTCAGGTCATTCGGGTGCGGATGAATAGCAACCTCAGCTCAAAGACTGCAAGAATCGGTGATACTTTTACGACCACGGTG
>JANOEF010000278.1:0-5185 GCA_031413075.1 Acidobacteriota bacterium
ATATAAAATAGCAATCAATAATGGTATGTCATCGATTCTCTCAACCTGCAAACTTCCTACTTGATGTTCAATCATAGATTGAGTTTAACAACTCAACTCATTTCTTGTAACTCGCTTTTTTTTTGAGCGAAACATAAGTTAAGAGGTTACAGATGAAACAAGTCATTTTATTTTTTGCCGTTTTATTGACGGCGCAAATTTCATACGCGCAAAACGCTTTCACAGCGACGATTCAAAACGAAGAAACAAAACAAGCGGTTGTCGGCGCAAAGATTTCCGTCAGAAATACGGAGATTTTCGCGACGACAGGCGCAAACGGCAAAGCCGAACTAACGAACATTCCAGACGGCGAACAGATTATTGAGATTTTCGCCGACGGTTACGAAATTCAAGAGTTAAATTTTACTTTTCCGCTTGCCGACCCGGGCGAAAAGGTAATTTTTCTGAAAGCCAACGAAACGGAAGTTATCATTTCCACGACGCGCACAGGGCGCGAGATTGACGACACGCCAACGCGGGTGGAAGCGATTGACGAAGAAGAAGTGGACGAAAAAAGCAGTATGCGCTCGGCGAATGTTTCGATGATTCTCAACGAAAGCACGGGAATCAAAGTGCAGCAAACATCCGCCACTTCCTACACGCAGAGCATACGGATTCAAGGTCTCGACGGCAGATACACGCAAATCTTGAAAGACGGATTTCCCGCTTTCGGCGGTTTTTCGGGCAGTTTGAGTTTGCTTGATATTCCGCCGCTCGATTTGAAACAAGTCGAGATTATCAAGGGCGCATCGTCAACTTTTTACGGCGCGGGCGCGATTGCCGGTGTCGTTAATTTCATTAGCAAAGAGCCGGAAGAAAAACCCGTGACAGCAATGATTTTTAATCAGACTTCGGCTTTGGGAACAGACTTTTCAATTTTCAATTCGCGCAAGTTCAGCCGGGTCGGTTATACATTTTTGGGTTCGGTCAATTATCAGAAAGAATACGACGCTGACGACGACGATTTTACCGAATTACCGCTCACGAAATCGTTTAATCTCAACCCGCGAATTTTCTTTTACCCCAACGACAAAACCCGTCTGATGATTGGAAATTCGACGACTGTTCAAAATCGCAAAGGCGGCGATGTTTTCGTCATTCGCGGACGGGCGGACAATTTTCATCAGTATTTTGAAACGAACAACTCGTTTCGCAACATCACGACTTTGCAGTTTGACCGCGATTTTTCGGACGGAAGGCGCATTGTTGCAAAACAAAGCCTTGCCTTTTTCAACCGCGAAATCGAAATCCCTGATTACCGTTTCAAAGGACGACAATTTAATTCTTACACCGATGTTTCGTATTTTCACCCGATTAAAAATCACGCGCTCGTTTTCGGTTTGAACGCGGTTTATGACCGATTCAAAGAACAGCCTACGGGAGCGAACCCAAATCGTCGCGACGAAACGCGAACGACTTTCGGCGGCTACGTTCAGGACAATTTCGACATTACGAGACAACTGTCGCTCGAAGCGGGCTTTCGGCTCGATGCCGTCAAAGATTATGGCGTTTTTCCTTTGCCGCGAGTGTCTTTGCTGTATAGATTTAACGACAATTTGAGCAGTCGTTTTAGTTTCGGTTTGGGTTACAAAGCACCGAGCATTTTTACCGAAGAAGCCGAAACGCTTTTGTTTGAAAATGTCCTGCCGATTGGAAACACTCTGAAAGCCGAAACGAGTCGCGGCGGAACTTTCGACGTTAATTATCGAAACACGATTGGCGAAAATTTTTCATACTCGCTCAATCAATTATTTTTCTACACCGAAATCCGAAATCCGCTGGTTTTGCTTCAAAACGCAAACGGCACTTTCAGCTTTACAAACGCCGTCCAACCAATCAAAAGCAAAGGTTTTGAAACAAACGTGCGGGTGTCTTACGAGATTGTAAAATTATTCGCGGGCTACACTTTTACCAATGCGAAAGCCGAATATCTGGCGGGCAATCAGTTTTTGCCGCTCACGCCGAAAAGCAAATTAAATTCGGCTTTACTGTTTGAAAAAGAAGCGAATTTCAAGTTGGGTTTTGAGGCGTATTACACGAGCAGTCAGTTTTTGAGCAACCGGTTCAAAACCAAACCTTTTTGGGTTCTGGGAATCTTCGGCGAAAAAACTTTCGGCAACTACTCTCTTTTTATCAACGCCGAAAACATCACCGACACGCGTCAGAGCCGTTTCGGACAAGTTGTTTTTCCGCCTTTCCAAAATCCGACCTTCGCGGACATTTACACGCACACCGAAGGACGAGTTTTCAACGGCGGAATCAAAATCAGACTTTAATAAAAATGGAGAAGCAGCGGTTTTATTGTAAAGTAAGAACCGCCGCTTCTCGAATTGTCTTATGACGAAGGAAACATTAGACCCGATTCTGGTACGAAACGAAAACGTGCGGCACGGATGCAATCTTGAGTATTTTACTATCGGCTGGAATTCTTTAGAAGCCGTTGTTGCCGTTGGTGCAGGCGTTTTCGTCCCACGTCATCTCAGCCGTTGAAAAATCTATCTTAGTCCGAACTCTCAATAATAATTTTTACAATCGCTTTGCGTCTCTGTCGCTTTGCACCGATACGTAATAAATATCGGCCATAAATCCAATTTTTCATCCACAATCCAAAGTTTAAAATTCAATCTTATCCGAAATCTAAAACAACTCATCCCAACGAGTTTCGTTTGGTCACATTTTACTTTTAACTTTTCTATAAAAAGCTAAACTCACCGAGACACCAAATTCAGTCAATTTATTATGTTCAAACAAACCACAGCCAAAGTATTTTTTCTGCTTGCTATCTCCATCGTTATTTATTGGAAAAGTTACGTCATCGTCATCGCTCAAACTCAGCCGCCGGTTCTGGTGGTGTTGAATAAAAATGAAAGCACGCTCTCGATCATTGACCCGAGAGAAATGAAACTTTTGGGCAAAGTCCCGACCGGAGAGAGTCCGCACGAGGTTATTTTATTGCCTGACGGCAAAACGGCAATCGTCGCAAATTATGGCGCGCAAACGCCCGGCAATTCATTTTCAGTGATTGATGTCGAAGCCAAAAAAGAACTGCGCCGGGTTGATCTATTACCGCTGATGCGTCCGCACGGAATTCAGGAAATCGGCGGAAAAGTTTATTTTACTTCGGAAACGAATCGGCTGATTGCCCGCTATGATCCCGTAGCAAACAAAGTTGATTGGCTGATGGGCACCGGGCAAAACGCCTCGCATATGGTTGTCGGCAGTGCCGACCAAAAGAAATTTTACACGGCTAATATCGGTTCCGATTCGGTGACAGCTTTTGAATTCCAGAATGTTCCGCCGGCCGGGTCAAAGATCACGCATATTCCGGTCGGTAAACAGCCCGAAGCTATTGATCTGTCGCCCGACGGCAAAGAGGTCTGGGTTGGTCTGAATGGCGAAGGCGCGATTGACATCATTGACACCGTCACCAATCAGGTCAAAGAAAGAATCACTTTAGGCGAACGTCCATATCGGGTTCGCTTTACGCCTGACGGCAAACAGGTCGTTTCGACAATTCCAAACACCAAGCAACTCGTGGTGACAGATGTCGTAACCCGCAAAGAAATTAAACGGATTCAACTCGAAAGCGTTCCGCTCGGGATCGTGTTCACCAAAGACAGCAAAATTGCCTTTGTGACGGCCGCGCAAACCGACATTGTTCTCAAAGTTGATTTGGAAAAAGGCGAGATCATCGGCCGGGTCGAATCGGGTCAGGTTCCCGACGGAATCGCCCTCTTTGGGATGTGAATCATATCAGTTATCAGTTATCAGTTAGCAGTTAGCAGTTATCAGTGAGCAGTGAGCAGTGAGCTTAACTCTTATTCAAGATGGACTTAACAACTTTCTTTGGCATGGGGGCTAACGGTAAGTGGTATCAGTATCAACTTTTGTAGTTAAAAATTAAAGATCGAAAAAATCAAAGTTCAACATTAAATGAAAAAAATATCAGCACTAATTTTAATTCTATTATTTGTTTTAAGCGGAATTCCCGCCGGTGTATCAGCGCAAATAAAGGCTAAACCGGCTAAAACGGCAACGGCACCCGTTCTGCCGAGTTTTGGCAACACCGATGGCATCACGGCCGCACAGCTCAGAAATCATCTGGAATTTATCGCTTCGGACCAACTCGAAGGCCGCGACACACCTTCCCGCGGGTTAGAAATTGCGGCACTTTATATTGCCGCGCATCTTTCGCGGTGGGGGATCAAACCGGCGGGCGACAATGGAACTTATTTTCAAAAAGTTCCGCTCAAACGCAATAAAATTGAGGCAGCTGCCACCAAACTCGAATTAAACGGACAAAAATTTGTCTATGGCGACGATTTTCTTTCAAGTTTTAATTCGGCGAATATTTCCGGCAGCAATATCGTTTACGTCAGTCACGGTTGGGTAATCAAATCAAAAAATATTGATCCGTATCAGGGACTCGACGTTAAAGATAAAATTATCGTGGTCGTTAATAGTTTCCCGAAAGGGGTCAATTTTAATGAATTACAAGGCTTAAAGGCAGGCGAAGATTACTTTTCACCACCGCTTTATGCTCAAACTCACGGAGCCAAAGCCGTCATTGCTTTCGGTAATTTTAACGCTTTAGCAAATTGGCAAAACGCAAAATTGAATCAAACCGAAAAAGGGGCACTCGAATTCGGTACGCCGCAAACGCCGATTACGGTTCCGACCATTACCGCTTCACCGCGACTGATTGCCGCCCTTTTTCAAGGCGAAAAATCAAATGGATCAATTGTTTATAACAAAGCCGTGACCCAGGATTTTGTGGAACCCTTTGAATTAAAAGCGACTAAGAAAATCAGTTTATCAGTCGGTGTGAAAACCGAAGAAATTTTTACGCAAAATATAGTTGGAGTTTTGGAGGGTTCTGACTCGGTTTTGAAAAGCGAATATGTTGCGATCGGCG
The DNA here is from genome assembly GCA_031413075.1 of Acidobacteriota bacterium. Lineage (GTDB taxonomy): Bacteria > Acidobacteriota > Blastocatellia > Pyrinomonadales > Pyrinomonadaceae > JAIBCC01. The sequence goes on from JANOEF010000278.1 coordinate 4,955, forward strand.
CGCATTACGACCACGTTGGAATGAATCCGAATGTGCCGGGCGCCGCCAGCAGCGGCGATCCGTGCCCTCGACCTGCTCTCGCGCCAGGGTCCCGTCGTTGGGGCACCAGTCCACCGGCCACTTGGCGCGGTAGGCCAGGCCCTGCTCCATGAAGCGAAGGAACAGCCACTGGTTCCAGCGGTAGAACTCCGGGTCCGCCGTCACGACCTCCGAGTCCCACGCGAATGTCGC
>JANOEF010000279.1:0-3302 GCA_031413075.1 Acidobacteriota bacterium
CCAAAGGAAGTCAGGTTACCTTACAAATAAATTCAGCCGCAGTTCCGCTCTTACCCGATGTTTTGGATCTCATCGAACAAAAAATGCTGACCCGCGGGGATCGGAATAATCGCCAATATGTAGGCCAAACTGTTAGAATAAAAGAGAGCGTTTCAGGCGAGATGCAAAGCGCGCTTTTTGACCCGCAAACAGCCGGCGGTTTGTTGATTTCACTACCGGAAGAACAGGCGGACAAACTGCTTAAGCAAGTCGAAGGGGCAAAGATTATTGGGCGAGTGGAAGCCTTCGAAAATTTTCTAATTGAAGTAAGTTAGTTTATTTCAACAGTTAGTGGTTAAGATTTTGATTAAGAGGTTTAATCAAAAAATCAAAATTGCATAAGTTGGTGCATAATTACGAGGAAAAAGAAGTTTGTATTTATTTATACTCGAATCAATCGGAACCCAGGAGTTAATCATCATCGGAATTATCGCGTTGATAGTTTTTGGTCCGCGAAAATTGCCGGAACTGGCGAAAACCATCGCCAAAACGATGGCTGAATTTCGCAAGGTAACGGGGGAATTCAAGTCAACCTGGGAAAAAGAAGTCGCTGAGGATAAACAGATGCTCAAGACTTTAGCCGAAGACCCGATCAATGAGGTCGAAACTGTAAAAAGTATTGCCGGCTCGACCGATAGTCCAAAACTGCTGACTCCCGAAGTAAAGGAATTGAGTCCCGAACAAATTGCCAAAATGTTTCCAAATAAAGAGCTCAACAAAACTGAGGAGTCATTGAACAGCGAGCCGCAAACGGAGCCGGCTGCACTCAGCAAACGCGACTGGTTATAATCAGAAAATGGACGAATTGGAAACAAGTCAAACAGAAGCACAACTAGGCGGTCAGATGTCGTTTTTGGAACATCTGGACGAATTGCGTCGTCGTTTAGTGAATACGGTGATCATCCTGGTCATTGCTTTCGGGGTTTGTTTTTATTTTTCAGACCGGATTTTTGGCTTTTTGGCGGTTCCGATCAACCAGGCTTTGGGAAAAGCTCAATTGGATGAAGTAGCGGTAAAAGGCGTCACCGGAGAAGAAAAGATCGTTCCGATAAGCAATTTGAAGATAGGCGAAAAAGGAAGATATATTTTTGAGAAAAAAGCTGAGTTTGAAGGAGCAAAAGTAATAGTCGGAACTTCAGTAGATGCGATTGTGACATTAGACAACCAAGGTCAAATCGGCTTATTTACCGAAGAGCCGATTTTTACTGATGGGGCAATCATTCCGAAAGGAATCAGGCTGCCACTGGATTTTAACTCACCAAAAACGGCTGAACTCAAATCAGATGAAAGATTGATTGTGACGACGGCCATTGAATCGTTCACGCTTTTAATAACGGTTTCACTCTACTCGGCGATCGCTTTTTCAATGCCCTTATTGCTCTTACAGGTTTGGGGGTTCATCGCTCCGGCGCTCTATCAGCACGAAAGACGATATGTAACGCCATTTATTCTGCTATCTTCAATTTCATTTATCGGCGGGGCAGCATTTGGATATTATATTTTGTTTCCTCCCGCAGTCGGCTATTTATTGGGACTGGGCTCTAACTTTAATCTGATGCTCCGGGCCACCGATTATTTTGATTTCATTACTTTAATAATGTTGGCTATGGGAATTATCTTTCAGATGCCCGCCATCAGTTATGTATTATCAAGAATTGGAATCATCACGGCTGGTTTATTAGTCCGGGGTTGGAAAATCGCAATCATTATAATTCTGATCGTGGCAGCGGTGGCCTCGCCAACCCCCGATGCCCTGAATATGATGTTATTTGCAACGCCGATGATGTTTTTATACCTCATTTCAATCTTTGTCGCCTGGGTTTTTGGAAAAAAAAGGACGGCTAACCCGGACGGGCAACCCTGACAAGCCCTTTTCGCATCTTGACTATTAGCAAATACCTTCTAAAATCTTTATATGTCGTTTTGTAACTAAAAATCAGGAAGCGATTCTGATAGTAGAATTTGTGAGGAGTTTTATATTGATGTCTAATAAAAAGTTAATGTGGAATGTAGCATTGGCAATAGTTTTCGCCTTGACGGGTACCACGATGATGAACGCCCAGGTTGATCCAACTCAAAAGGATAGAAAGGTCAAAAAGGAAGAACCGGTAAAAAAAGTTTACCGCGATTGGGTCAGCAAGGATGTCGCATACGTCATCACACCCGAGGAAAAAAAGGCTTTTGATAAATTAGTAACTGATGAAGAGCGCGAAAATTTTATCGAAAATTTTTGGCGCCGACGCGATCCCGACCCGGATACGGACGAAAACGAATTTCGCGAAGAATATTATGAACGCATTGCATATGCGAACGAAAAATTTACTTCGGGGATCCCGGGATGGAAAACCGACCGGGGACGAATCTACATTACTTTTGGTAAACCGGATTCAATCGAATCACACCCATCGGGCGGAAGTTATGAACGACCGAGCTATGAAGGCGGCGGTTCAACCACGACTTATCCGTTTGAAATTTGGTTTTATCGTCATTTAGACAATGTCGGCGACGGGATTGAGATCGAGTTTGTAGATCCAACCGGGACCGGTGAATATCGAATCGCCCGCAACGCAAACGAAAAAGACGCCTTGTTGTTTGTGCCGGGAGCCGGACAGACTTTAGGCGAGCAATTGGGACTAGAGGATCGAGCCGATCGTATTTCAGGAACCAATATCAACAACCGATCATATGGACGCGAGCAGGATTCGCCTTTTCGGCGGCTCGAAATTATCACGGCGCTCCAACGCCCACCCCAAGTTAAATTTGCCGATCTGGAAAAATTAGCGGGGGAACAATCACCGATCATTGATAACGACCCGTTAGATTTCAATATGAGAGTAGATTTCTTTCGTCAATCAGACGAAAGGGTAATCGCTGCGTTCACGATTCAGGCTGATAATAAAGAACTGGTTTTTGAAGATCAAGGCGGATTGCAAACGGCACGAATGAATATTTTCGGGAGAGTGACGGCCGTTTCCGGCAAGCGGTCCGGGATCTTTGAAGATTCAGTTTCGACTAGTGCAACGGCCGAAGAATTAGCCGAAGCGCGCGAGCGAAAGTCTGTTTATCAGAAAGCCCTGGCGCTTCAACCGGGTGGAACTTATAAAGTAAGTGTAGTTGTCCGCGATGTCAAAACCGGCAAAGCCGGGGTCAGAAGTGCAGGTTTTACTGTTCCCAAATATGAAGCCGAAAAATTGTCTGCTTCGACCTTGATTTTAGCCACCCGCCTGTATGAGACAACCGATAAAGACATCGGCGGAATGTTC
>JANOEF010000280.1:0-6483 GCA_031413075.1 Acidobacteriota bacterium
GAACAACCCTTCCCGACTGCCAATTTCTTTTAGTTGAGTGGTCAATCTTCAGCTTGAACTCAAGTAAAAAAGGCAAAAGACCTGCCAACCCAAATGACAGGTGAGGAAGGGTGGCTCTGCCCCCGCTCAAGTCAGGCAACACTCAACTCTCACAAGAATTACTCATTTTTCGCCTGAAAAGTCACACTTTTAATTACACCCGGTCGGCGTGATTGTTGAATACCGCTATCGTGAAATCATATCTTCGGCCTCGGCAAACAATATGCGATTTATTTTTCAGCGGGATATCCCAATTCAAAACAGCGTCTATTATTTCAAACCGATTGCCAGTGCGGGGGTTAAATATATTAGTTTTAATATGGCTAACCAAGAATTTAAGAAAGACAAGGGCGGATTTTACAGATTAGAGTTGAACAATGTTCCCCCCATCAAAGAAGAGCCGCGAATGCCGCCCGAAGACGAAGTTCGCTCGTGGGGGCTTCTTTATTATTCATCCAACAGCAGCCTTGATTCATCAGATTATTGGTCAAGAGTCGGCGGACTTTTGGCTGACATTAACGATGCGATGAAACCGGGGAAAGACAGCAAAAGTCTAGTTCCGCAAATTATTGAGGGCGCGACCACTTCGGAAGAAAAATTGAGCAAAATTTTTCAATATGCCCGCAAATTGAAAATTTTGAGTTTTGATACCAGCATCACTGATGAAGAGAGGGACAAACAAAAACGGAACAAATCGCCCGAAGATACGATTAAAAAAGGACAAGGATTTTCCAGCGACATCAATGATGTTTTTGCGACTCTGGTAATCGCGGCAGGTTTTGAAGCCCGAATCGCGTTCACCGGCGACCGGAGTGAAATTTTCTTTTCACGCAAACATGCCCATCAATCTTTTGTCAGTAATTCTCGGTATAGAAACGACCCTTTTGTTTACAATATGTAGAAAATAGAGGTCTTTCGCTTATAACTCCTTTATTTGCGACAAAATAGATGATACAGGAACGAGTAAAATCATTGTCAAATAGTTAAGTCATTCCTTTTCCTATATTTAGAGCGAAAGAACTCAGCTTGGTAACTGACTGATTTCATCAGAGTTATTTGCATACCGAGAATTGCTGTAGAAAATAAAATAATTGAAAGATTGAGCTAAAGTTGGTGTATAATTCGAGCTATGAGAACAGTTGTCGTAAATCAAAGCGGAAGAATATTTCGGGCGGTTTCGGGCGAAAAACAATCAGTTGGCAAAACGATTGGCGAGGCGGTGGATGCTTTAACTCAACAGTTGGAGAATGGCAATCAGGAAACACTTTTTATTGTCCAGCGTTTTCAGCCCGATGAGTTTTTTACCGCTGAACAGCAAGAAAGATTATCTCAACTAATGCAAAAACTTCGCCAAGCCGAAGCCGAAAACAAAGAAATGAACCCAAAAGAAAGAGCCGAACTTGAAAAGTTGATTGATGAAGAACTTGAAGGTTCGGCAAGACGGGCAGAAACCATAGCAACCTTGATTAAATGAACAAACATTATGAAGCCGTTTCCAAACGCGCCAACTTCATTTGTGAATATTGTCACGCCCCTGAATCAGCTTTTAATTTTCCGTTTGAGGTTGACCATTTTATCCCTCTTTCAGAAAATGGCACAGACGATTTGGATAATTTGGTCTTAGCTTGTCGGGCTTGCAACGCTTATAAAGCATTTCATTATTTAGGTTTAAGCGATAAAAATGAAAATGTTCGATTGTTTAATCCGCGTCGGGATGTGTGGAATGAACATTTTCGCGTTAATCTAAAAACTTTTGAAATCGAAGGCTTAACCGAAATCGCCGTCGGAACAATCAACCGTCTGAAAATTAACAATGTCCGACAAATAACATCAAGACAACTTTGGAATAAGTCTGAAATCTTTCCGTAAAATCTTTATGCGAAACAAAATTATAAATTGGTTTCTTCTGGTAAGTATAGCAATTGCGGCATTTGCGATGATTGCTCTTCCGGTTTGGCTGATTCAGCCTTTTGCGCCGCAGACTGATCGAGCCATTCAGATTTCCTACTATTTGCGGAGCTGGTCGCCGGTTTTGACCATAGTTTTAGCGATTGGTGCGCTCTTTCTCGGGATTCAAATTTGGCGAAATTCGAAGCGTTGGTTCACGAACATTCCATTGATCCTGCCGTTGCTGGTGATTGGCTTTGCGGTCTGGTTCGCCCAGCAAAATCATTTTCTCTGGATGTTCAATCCACTGACAAACTCTGCTTATGCAAAAATCAGCGAAGTTGATTTTATCAAAGATGACGAGATGGTGATGTCGGTCGAGATCAATCATGAAGTGGTCGCATATCCGATTCTGCAAATGGCCTACCATCATGTTGTTCAGGACGTAGTTGGCGGAAAACCGATTACGGCGACCTACTGAACGCTCTGTCATACCGGTCTGGTATGGGAATCAACGGTTGATGGAAAAATACTCAGTTTTCAGCTGGCGGGTATTAATAACCAAAACTTTATCATGCGTGATGCGGAAACCGGTTCATGGTGGCAACAGGTTTCGGGCAAGGCGATTCAGGGCGCTTTCAAGGGACAAAAATTGACCGAAGTTTATCATGATGAACTAACTTTTGGAGTTTGGAAACGTGAACATCCGAACGGCAGAGTTCTCAAGCCGGATGAGAAGATCCGGCGGGAAAATAAATACGAGTCGGCAAATTGGGAAACTGAGGTCGGCAAAATGCCGGTTCGGATCAATAACCAGCAGATAGAGGAAACTTTTGCTCCGCGAACTTTGATAGTCGGCATTAAAATAAACGATAAGTCGAAGGCGTATCCGTTTTCAGCGCTGGAAAAACAAAGTCCGATCATTGATAGTGTCGGCGGAACGGACATCCTCATTTTATTGGCCGAAGACCGGAAATCAGTGCGCGTCTTTGAGCGAAAGATTGACGGGCGGAAACTTGAGTTTTTACGCAAACCTGAAACAAATGAACTGGTTGATGCGGAAACCGGAAGCGTTTGGGACTTTTCGGGCAAAGCCATCAAGGGCGAACTTGCGGGAAAACAACTCAAAAAAGTTTTCGTGCTCAAAGACTACTGGTTTGATTGGAAAACTTACAATCCGCAGACGTTGGTTTATCAATTGGGGGATCGTTGAAAAATTTAACCGAATTTAGTGTATAATTCGAGCTATGAGAACAGTTGTTGTAAATCAAAATGGAAAGATGTTTCGGGCGGTTTCAGGCGAAAAACAATCGTTTGGCAAGACGGTTGGCGAGGCGGTAGATGCCATCAACGAACAAATTCCGACTGAGCCAAATGCCGTCATTTATATTCAAGACTTTCAGTCTGACGAGTTCTTTACTGCCGAACAGCAACAGCGTTTGTCTGAATTGATGGAAAAATGGCGGGGTTTGAGAGATAAAAATCTGACGCTTGCCCCCAAAGAGCAGAGCGAACTCGAAAAACTGATTGAAGAAGAATTAGAAGGTTCAGCTAAACGCACCGCCAAAATTGCGGATAAATTAGGCAAATGAATGCTTTTTATCTCGAAGTTGCCGAGCGTGCCAATCACCTCTGCGAATATTGCCACGCACCTGAATTGGCTTCAAATTTTACGTTTGAAGTTGAACATATTATTCCGATTTCGCTCGGCGGTGAAACCATTTTAGAAAATCTGGCTTTGGCGTGTCGCGCCTGCAATATTTTCAAATCAAATCATCTGGTCGGAATTGACGATTACGGCAAAGAAATCGAAAGACTTTTCAATCCGCGTCAAGATGTGTGGAATGAACATTTTAGCGTTGACTTGGGGACATTGGAATTTATCGGTTTGAGCAAAATCGGACAAGGGACGAACAATCGGCTACGGCTGAATTCTGAGATGCAACTGTCTGCTCGACAACAATGGAATCGGCTTGAGCTTTTTCCTTAAAACATTTGCTATAATTTCCGCATCTAAAACTTTCTTTTTCAGGGAGGAAAACTCGGATGGATTGGTTTGCAACTATCTCATTAGCGCTCGGTTCGGCTTGGACTTCGGGCATTAATCTTTATGCCACGGTGACGGTGTTGGGGCTTTTGCAAAAATTCGGCGCGACCAAATTACCGTTAGGACTAACGGTTTTGGACAATTGGTGGATCATCGGGGTCGGCGGTTTTTTGTTCGCGGTCGAATTTTTTGCTGACAAAATTCCCTATGTTGACAGCGTTTGGGATGTCATTCATACCTTTATCCGGGTGCCGGCCGGTGCGGTCGTCGCCTATGCGGCCACCAATCAGCTTGACCCGAGCGTTTCGGTCATTGCCACTTTGCTCGGCGGCGGGCTGGCGCTTTCGTCACACGGCACAAAGGCGGCTCTGCGGGCGACGGCAAATCTTTCGCCCGAACCTTTTTCCAATTGGGGACTGTCATTGGTCGAAGACGGGATCGCCATCGGCGGAACAGTGATTGCGGTCGTCGCACCGATCTTGATTGTCATCGTTCTCGGGGTCTTTTTCCTTTTATTTATTTGGTTGGTGCCCAAAGTTTTTCGGGCTCTCCGGCGATTGTTGAACGCGACCAGAGCGCTCTTGGCCGGAGAGGGTTTTGTCGAGGTTGCCAAAAAAGCGGGCTGACGCAAGATAAAGGTAAAAGGCAAAATTTAGGTTGCAAGATGTCTAATAAAATCCGTTCCTGCTTCAAATTGGAGGAAGTATGAAGATAAAATTTATCGCATTTTTGTTGGTAGCTTTTTTAATGGGATGTAGTGCGGAAGCTCCGAAAAGAGAATCCACAAGTCAATCGGATGCTGTTCAAAAAACCGCAGAGTCTGCCGCGAATGCACCTGCCCCAAGCACTCGAAACAGCGAAGAAAAGTCCCAAACTTCACTTGAACAAGCCGATAAGTCAAAAGCTGAAACCGTCCCGACCGAGCGCAAAATCATCCGCAACGCCGATTTTCAATTAGAAGCCGATTCTCCTGCAGAAGCTCAACAAAAAATTACCGCAATTGCTGAGACTAAAGGCGGTTTTGTCATTGAATCACAAAAAAGCAACAATAGTTCAGATGTCACTATCCGTGACGTTGTCACGATGACGGTTCGCGTTCCCTCAGCCAAATTCAATGAAAGTTTAGACGAAATCCGCAAGACTTCGAGTCGGGTCATTGTCGAAACGGTCAACGGTCAGGATGTGACCGAAGAGTTTGTGGACATCGAAGCCCGTTTGAAGGCTAAAAAGGCCCTCGAAGCGCAATTTCTCGAAATAATGAAGCAAGGCAAAACGGTAGCCGACGCTTTGCAAGTCCAACGCGAACTGGCCAATGTGCGCGGCGAAATCGAACAAATCGAAGGAAGGCTTCGCTTTTTAGAAAATCAGACCAGTCTTTCGACCATCAAAATTCGTCTCCAGACTCCCGTCACTTATTCGCCGAACTCATCAGGGTTTTTCTATCAGCTGTCACAGTCCTTTAGTAGCGGATTTAACTTTGCGCTCAATTTTATTCTTGGTTTAGTGACGCTGGTGGTTGCCATTTTACCGTTCTTTTTATTTGTTGTTTTGCCGATCTTCTTGATTATCCGATACTTTTGGAAGAGAAATGAGAAAGTGAAATTGGCGAAAGTGAATGTTGAAGAAGAGATCAAGGCGGAGTGAAAATGGAAGCCGTAATTTTTACTGAACTACAAAGGATCAGGAAGTGGAAAATAATGACAAAAAATCTGGTAGCGAAGAAAGTATTTCTCAAGCAGAAATAGAGATCAACTCACAAATCACGGAGATTGACCGATTGATCAATCTCCAACTCAATGAGATTCTACATCATCCGGAATTTCAGCACTTAGAAGCGTCGTGGCGCGGGTTGCATTATCTGATCAATGAAACTCAACCAAATCAACATCTCAAAATCAAAGTCTTCCAAGTCTGGAAAAAAGAATTACTGAAGGATTTCGAAAGGTCTATAGAATTTGACCAATCAACTTTATTCAAAAGAGTTTGCGATGATATTTACAGCACATTTGGTGAAGATCCCTTTGGACTGTTAATTGGTGATTATGAGTTTAACAATAATTTCCAGGATATAGCTTTGCTTGAACATATCTCACAAGTTGCGGCCACAGCGCACGCTCCATTCATCAGTGCCGCCTCGCCTGCGATGTTTGGTTGGGATAACTTTTCCGAAATGTATGAAATAAATTACGTTTCAAGGATTTTTGACCAGGTGCAATATACGAAATGGCGCAGTTTCCGTGATTCGGAAGCTTCACGCTATGTCGGATTATGCCTGCCGCACATCTTATTGCGTGAACCGTATTTACAAACTTCCGGCGGGTTATTTAATTTTCAGGAAAGTGTTCTTCCGGAGTCAGCTTTGGCGGGATTCTGGGGAAATGCCGGATATGCTTTTGGATCCTGTGTGGTCTTCGGCATAAATCCTACATTCAATAGCATGGCCGCTTTGTTTTAAATCTTCTTGGGCAAAAGATAAAACCTTTCCATTGGCAATATTTATTTGTTCCTTT
>JANOEF010000281.1:0-25123 GCA_031413075.1 Acidobacteriota bacterium
CGATGCGGTTGGTCGGCATCGTGTCCAAGACGGCGTTTGCGGTCTTCTTCGTATTGCGAAAAATTTCCGTCAAAATAGACGACTTTTGAATCGCCTTCAAAGGCCAGAATATGCGTCGCAATTCTATCCAAAAACCAGCGATCGTGAGAAATGACAACAGCGCAACCGCCAAAATTTTCTAAGGCTTCTTCGAGCGCACGCATGGTGTTAACATCCAGATCATTGGTCGGTTCATCCAAAAGCAAAACATTTGCGCCCGATTTGAGCATTTTTGCCAGATGAACGCGATTACGTTCTCCACCCGAGAGCTGTCCGACCCGTTTTTGCTGGTCGCTGCCTGAAAAGTTAAAGCGGGAAACATAGGCGCGAGCATTTATTTCGCGTTTTCCGAGCTGAATCAGATCCAAGCCGTCTGAAATTTCGTCAAACAAAGTTTTGTCCGGGTCGAGTGAATCACGGGATTGATCTACATAGCCGAGTTTGACCGTTTCGCCGACTTTGAATTCGCCGGAATCGGCGGTTTCCTGACCGGTAATCATTCTAAACAAAGTAGTTTTACCTGCGCCGTTGGGCCCGATAACGCCGACAATTCCGCCTTTTGGCAAACTGAATTCGAGATTTTCGAATAATAATTTATCGTCGTAGCCTTTGGAAACTCCGTGCGCTTCGATGACAATGTCGCCCAATCTTTCGCCCGCCGGAATGTAAAGTTCGAGCGTTTCGTTCGACTTTTCGTGCGTTTCAGAAACAAGTTTTTCGTAGTCGTTGATGCGGGCTTTTGATTTGGTATGACGACCTTTCGGCGACATCCGAATCCATTCCAATTCACGCTCCAGAGTTTTCGCCCGCTTATCCTCACCTTTTTGCTCAATCGCCAGACGCGCCTGTTTTTGCTCTAGCCACGAAGTATAATTTCCCTGATACGGGATGCCCTCGCCGCGGTCTAATTCGAGAATCCAACCCGCTACATTATCCAGAAAATAACGGTCGTGGGTGACGGCAATAACTGTTCCCTCGTAACGTGCCAGATGTTGTTCGAGCCAACCGACAGTTTCCGCGTCCAAATGGTTGGTCGGTTCGTCCAATAACAAAATATCAGGCTTTTGCAACAAAAGACGGCATAAGGCAACCCGACGTTTTTCGCCACCCGACAGATTTTTGATCGGAGTTTCCGGCGGCGGACAACGGAGCGCGTCCATCGCCATTTCGAGGCGTGAATCCAAATCCCAGGCATCGGCGTGATCGAGTTTTTCCTGCACTTCGCCTTGCCGCTCGATAAGCGCATTCATCTCGTCATCGGTCATCGGCTCGGCAAATTTTGCGTTGATCTCTTCAAATTCTTTGAGTAAATCAACCGTCGCTTGGACTGCTTCTTCAACGATTTCCTTGACCGTTTTTGATTCGTCAAGTTTTGGTTCCTGTTCAAGATAGCCAACCGAATAGCCTTTGGAAAAAACGACCTCGCCATTGAAATCTTTATCAGTTCCGGCAATGATGCGCAACAGTGAAGATTTCCCGGAGCCATTGAGCCCCAACACGCCGATTTTGGCGCCGTAAAAAAATGAAAGGTAAATGTCTTTGAGAACAGGTTTTTTATCGTAAAACTTGCTCACTCTGACCATTGAAAAAATGATTTTATTTGGTTCTTGATTGCTCATAAAGTCTCAAAATAGGGTATTTTTTAGTAGCGTAAATTCAAATAAAGTTTTTATTGAATAATTCCAAAATATTAAAACTACACATAAAAAGGAGAGAAAACAAATGGCAGAAGTTCAAAGGCACGGATTCGATTTTGAAAATTGGGTAAAGGAAACTTTTTTTGCAGAGTTCAAAGCCAATTATACGCAAAAATGGGATGTTCCCAATGAAGCAAATTGTTTGCCAACAATTCCGAAAACACTTCGACATTTGCCTGTTTCAATCAAAACTTGCAAATTTGGCTCACCAATTGGTTTTGGCGATGCGCTTCGTCAATTCAAAAATGATGAAGATTTTTTGTTGATTGTCGGCTTTTGGAAACAAAACGAAAATTACAAAAACTTTCTTGCAGTTGAAGGCGTGAAAGTGACAGCAGACGAATGGCGAAAACTATTCTTACCCTTGGGTTTAGCAGATTTAACTATACTTGATTCAACTATTAAAACCCTCGAATTGCATTATTCCGAAGCCAGAAAAAGAGCGAAGGAAATTAAAAATTCCGATAAATTTCAATCAGCTAAAATCGTTTTGAATCCCAAACTTGATTCAAAAACACAACGGCGTTTGCAATGCAGTTTGCCTTTTCAGGTATTTTGGCATGATTATGCTCACAAAGAATCTTATCAAAACGTTGATTGTGAGTTGTTTGGTAAAAAAGTCCCGAATCCGTTTCTTTCAGGTCAAAGAACATTTAAGCCAAAAGGCTGAATAAACTTGCTTGAGTTTGTTGCAAACGATTCTCCGCAATTTCGATATATTTCGGATCAATCTCGATTCCGGCAAAATTTCGGTTCAGATTTTGACAGACTATGGCGGTTGTTCCCGAGCCTAAAAACGGATCAAGCACCAAATCGCCTTCGCGGGTGGCGGAAAGCACAAGCATTTCAATCAGTTTAATCGGCTTTTGTGATGGATGTCCGACCTTTTCTTTTGACGAACCTTTTAAGCTCGGCACCCGCAAAATATTGGTAGCATATTTTCCTTTTTCCAGATGAGTTCGGCGAGCATCTAAATCTTTGTAACGCTTATCTTTAAGGTATTGTTTAATAGTGTCGTCATCATAAGAAAGGCGCACCGCATCTTTGTCAAAATAAGGCTTGCTATCTTTGCGCTTGCGAAGCACCAAAATCATTTCATAACACGGTGTAAAGCTATCATAACGCTCATTATAGCCGACGGCTCGATCCCAAATCAGCATATCGTGAAACTGCAAAATCCGACTTGCCATCGAGCAAAGGTGAAGCCAAAGATGTTCGCGTTTACCGAGTTGCCCGAAGATAAAAAAAAGTCCGTCATCTTTGAGCAAACGAGCAGATTTTCTAATCCAATCCTCCGTCCAATTCAAATAATCTTCTTCGGTTTGCCATTGATTATCCCAATCTTCGCCCAGCAAAACTTGAAAATATGGCGGATCGGCAATGATTGCTTGAAAAGTTTCGGTATCGAAAATATCAAGTTTTTCCCGACAATCGCCTTGATAAATTTTTGAATTGTAGTTTTTAGGCATCTGCATAGCAATTATTTTATCGCTAGTTTCAAAAAATGTACAGTCCTTTTTGAAGTTAAAAAATTTTATCGTAACACTTGCTCACTCTGACCCTTGAAAAAATGATTTTATTTGGTTCGTGATTACTCATAACTCTTTATTTGTACTCAGCTTATCGCCGATAGCGACCTTGAAAATATGTCAGCGGATCTCCGTCCGAGACGCGGGCTTTATGAATTTCGCCGATGAAAATAGTATGGTCGCCGCCGTCGTAAGCGTCTTTCAGGCGGCATTCTAAATTGACCAAACACCCGTTCAAAACAGGCAAATCCTCGATTCCTGTTTGAAATGAAATTCCCTCAAATTTGTTTTCAAGGCGGGAGGCAAATTGATTTGAAATGTGTTCTTGTTCTGTAGATAGAATGTTGACGACAAAGTGTTTTGACTCTTCAAAAGCATCATAGCTTCCCGTTTCTTTGTGGACGCAAACTAAAATCAGCGGCGGTTCGAGCGACACCGAGCAAAATGCCGAAACGGTCAAACCGTGTAGTTTTCCGCCCGCGTCCTTGGTCGTGACTACCGTCACTCCGCTCGCAAATCGCCCTAATGAGGCTTTGAATTCATCTTTTGAAATTGTCATAATTTGATTCTGCTTGATCAGATTAAAAAAAATAACTTCAACTCTTTTACCAAAAGAACAGTCCGAGTTCAATTCAAGCAGGCGGAATGACGACATCTAAACATTTGCGAATCAAAAAAATAAGGCAGTCAGCAAACCTTCCTGCTAACTGCCAAAAATAAGTTGTGACAGTTTAATGCTGAAAGCGTTTCAAGTGGCGGCTTGAAGCGGCTTCCCCGCCCGGCTTGAAGCGGCTCAAGCCGCCACTCGAACTGTCACCAACATTTTATAAGTTGTTTTTCCCGTTCCTCAAAGTCCGGTTAAAAACGCTTGGGCGGACGAGTTTGAGTGTTCGGCGTTGACGGCAAAAGCTTGATCGGAACCGTTATTTCTTTATTATTCCGAAATACTTTGGCCTCAATGGTCGCGCCGATTTGTTTTTTGTCGAGAAAACGAAAGAGGTCATCGGTATTGGACATTTTTTCACCGTCCAGCGACAAAATAATATCGCCTAGAATGATTTCGCCAAAGTTATCCTGCGAAAGACCTTTGAGTCCGGCTTTTTCCGAAGAACCGCCCGTTTGCACATTTCGAATCAGCAAACCACTCGTCAGCGGAAGTTTCAAACCACGCTCCAGCAGATCTTCAACGCTCAAAAAATTTGCGCCCAATGACGGCCGGCGAACTTCTCCGAATTGGAGCAATTGCGGAATGATTCGCTTGGCAATGTTGACCGGAATCGCAAAACCGACTCCGACCGAACCACCGGCGGGCGAGAGAATTTGCGAGTTGATGCCAATCATCCGGCCAAATTTGTCCAACAGCGGTCCACCCGAATTACCCGGGTTGATCGAGGCATCCGTTTGAATCGCACCTTCAATTAAACGGTTATTTCGGGCACGAATCGGACGCTGCAAGCCGGAAATGACCCCGGTCGTCAGCGTTCTATCTAATCCAAAAGGATTACCGATCGCCAAAACTTTTTGACCGACTATCAATTTGTCCGAATCACCCAGCGAAATGAGCGTTAAACCCGTCTGCGGCGGCTCAATTTTGATGACCGCTAAATCCGTGCTGGCATCTCCGCCAACGAACTTTGCCGGATAAACCTTATTTCCACCCAGGCTGACACTTAATTTGGAAGCCCCTTCGACCACATGATAATTTGTCAAAATATGTCCCTGGGCATCAATTACTGAACCTGAGCCGTTTCCACTTTCCTGCTCAAACTGTTCCCCGAACCAATTCTCAACCTTTTGGCTGGTGGTGATAAAAGCCACTCCGGGCGAAAGAGTTCGATAAACTTCGATGCTGTTTTGCTCGTCGCTGACCGTATCGGGACTCGACAATCCCTGCGGTGATGGCGTTTCTTCGGCTAATACATTTTGCGATTTTTTCCAAAAACCACCGTAATTATTAACCAAGATTGCAATTCCTGCCGCCAACAAGGCGGATAAAAAGGCGATCACTAAAATCTGACGTGCCGATAATTGATAAACTGCTTTTTGTGACATAACTATTTACTTCCCTCTGCAAAATTTCATTGCTTTTGATGTTCTTAAATGAACTTGCGTTGTGCTTCGAAATACGTCCAAAGTAAAACTTCGGTTTCGCCGAATCAAGTCAAAACGGAAGTTTTTACAATTTTAACAAATTCGAATGAATAAAATCCTGGAAATGTAGTAAGATTTGAAAGGAGAAAAGTGAAAAAGTGAAAAGGTGAAAAAGTTTGGTCTGTAGCTATTTATCTTTTAATTGAAATTCAAATAATTGTTATTATTAGCGAGATTTTTTTTGCGAAAAGGGTCTAACTTTTTCACTTTTCCACTTTTAGACTTTAGAATATGGCTGAATCAATCAATCGTTACTTTCAGTTTTTGCAATCATCCACCGGAGCGCGTCCATCGGGCAAACTTTGGTATCCGGCCGCCGACATTTATCAAACGCCCGAAGGATGGATGGTCAAGGTCGAGTTAGCCGGCGTTTCAGCCGAAGACATCGAAATCGAAGTCGAAGGCAAAACACTGTATATTGCCGGCACGCGGCGCGATAGTTTTTGTCAAAAAGGTGTTTCGTATCAACAAATGGAGATAACTTACAGCCGTTTTGAGAAAAATCTGGATTTTCCCGATGTGATTGAAAACGCTAAACTTGAACATAATTACGAAAACGGTTTGCTGCTTATTTATTTGAAGAAACGATAATCACCGACCACTTAAAACTAAACGAAATGGAAAATGTCTTTCGACCGAGATATTTTCCATTTTTGCTTTTTCGGCCAAATCTTTTAATTCACTTGGCTTGAACCCACGCAGAACCGACAGCGAACCATCTTCGCGAACAAGTTTTGAAATACGAAACGAGAGGCAAAACGCTTTGTAAAGTCCATATGCTACCGCGTGGCGGTGCAAATCAATGACAAAAACTCCACGGCGCGAAACCCGTCTCATTTCGGCTAAAAGCTGAACCACATTTTCATCCGTAAAATGATGCGTAAAAAGCGAGCAAATTATGTAGTCAATCGAATTTTCAGCAAACGGCAGCGCAAAACCATCGCCGCGAATGGCCGCAATTTCAACGAACTTTTCAGATTCCAAAGCGATTGATTTGGCCGCAAGCTCTTTGTATTCCAAGCCGAAAAGTTTCGCCCGGCGGTTTGTCTCTCTCGCAAATTTGGCAACTTCGCGCAACAATTCACCTGAACCCGCACCAACATCCAGCACCGAAAATTCCGGTAAATTTTCCCCTTCAATTTCCTGTAAAAGAGTTTTTTTTAATGCCCAAATATCACCGATCCAGCGGTTTATGAAACGCAGTTCGCTGAGGCACATTTGATATTCGGCAGTCGTGTAGTCACCGGTGTCAAGGCGTTCAAGTTTGAGGCTTCGTTGTTGGAACATAACTGACAGCATAGCAAAAATAAAAAATCATTGATATTCAAGAAAAAAAGGAATATCATCGCGCTATTCAAAAAATCTGTTATTTAATCCAAAGGAGGAACTGATGAGTTTAGTCAAGTATATTTTAGATTCTAAGGGTAATGACATTTGGGCGATTAGCTCGGACGATTCGGTGCTTGAGGCTATCAAGATGATGGCTGAAAAAGGTGTTGGGGCATTGTTGGTAATTGATGACAACAGGTTGAGCGGAATAGTTTCCGAAAGGGATTATGCCCGCAAAGTGATTCTCCAAGGCCGTTCATCCGAAAAGACTCCCGTCAAAGACATTATGACCGCCCAGGTCGTTTCCGCCAATCCCACCCAAACCGTCGAAGAATGTATGGAATTGATGACCGAGCACCGGATTCGACATCTGCCCGTGCTGGACGGCGAAAAGATTGTCGGTGTGCTGTCAATCGGCGATTTGGTCAAGGCGATTATTGATGACCAGCAATTCACTATTAAACAACTGAAAAGTTATATTGCGAGTTGAAAACTATGAATAATTTTTCAGCTTAAATTAATCAGACCATTCTGCCGAGGAGTAACTGTTTCTGATCATCGGGCACTCTGAAAATGGCAGACTGTTATTTGTATCGCATACTGACGATGGCGAAACAGTCCGAATAATCAGCGCCAGAGAATTAAACCGAACGGAACGAGAAGCGTATGAACAAGAAAAAAACTAAAAATAAGGAAGACGAGATGCATCCCGAATATGACCTTTCACAGTTAAAGGGCAAAGTGCGTGGCAAATATGTCGAGCGTTATCAGGCTGGTACAAATCTAGTTTTGCTGGAATCAGATGTGCAAGCAGCGTTTCCCGATGCCAAAGCCGTCAATGAAGCGTTGCGAATGCTCATGAAAGTTGCTCATCGGCAAGTTCAAAAACAGGTTTGAGTGCTTGCAACAGTTGGTCGTATCGCTGTCATTACAAAACATAGAAAAATGAAAACGGGCGTCATTGAGTAGTGTTGAATAATTATAAGGTCGATGATTCCCTGGATAAATTACGATTAATGGAGAAACTAAATGACAAAAGAAGACTGGCAACAAAAGAGTGGTGAGGAATTGATTACCGCATCTGGGCAACTTGGATACTATCCAGTAAACGAGCAAAAAATGTTACTTGCCGAATTGCAACGGCGCCAAATTCGTCAACTTCCTGAGTCGGAGTCAACTGTAAAAACACTTCTAAGTGAACGCCCGTTGTTGGGAGCATTGAGGCAAACACAGACATTATCGAATCGTTATTGGGATGCATACCTAGTCGCTAAAGTAACGATTGGAATTGGCAAAACAATTAAGATTATAGGTTTTGTTTTAGCCGCCATAAATTTGCTTGGTACAGTATACTTTGCGAGTCTTGCAAGTGGGTTCGGAAACAACACTTCAGGCGGTGTTTTTATCTTAGCTTTCGCAATTGGAGGATTATACGCTCTAATTATTGGCTTCGTATTCTATGTAATCGGTGTATTTATTTCCTCGCAAGGGCAAGTTCTAATCGCAACGCTTGATAATACTGTTGGGAATTCACCTTTCTTAACAGATAGCTTAAAAGCAAAAATCATGTCTATACCTGAGGCGTAGTTTTACGAAATTGTGTGTTAATTTTTTAATCTTCAAACGCCTCCAAATATTTAATTCCCGAACCCGTGTTAAACAAAACCACGCTTTCACTGTTTTTTATCCACCCTGTTTCCAACAATTTACGCATTGCCACGAGGATTGCACCGCCTTCGGGCGCGGCAAAGATTCCTTCGTGTTTGCCGATTTCGCGGGCGCCTGCGACTAATTCGTCATCGGAAACCGAAACGGCCGTTCCGCTGGATTTTTGCAAAATATCGAGCATGATAAAATCGCCGATGGCTTTCGGGACGCGCAAACCTGAAGCGCAAGTATGAGCGTCGGGAATATCCACCCCGTGTTTCAAATTTTGTTCAAAGGCTTTGACGATCGGCGCACAACCCGTTGCTTGGACGACGACCATGCGCGGGCGTTTCGAGCCGATCCAACCCATCTGTTCCATTTCGTCAAAGGCTTTCCACATTCCGACCAAGCCGGTTCCGCCGCCGGTCGGATAAAAAATAACGTCCGGCAAAGTCCAATTCATCTGCTCGGCAAGTTCATACCCCATCGTTTTTTTGCCCTCGATACGATAGGGTTCTTTAAGGGTCGAAACGTCAAACCAGCCTTCTTTTTCTTTGCGCTCACCGACAATTTTGCCGCAATCCGTGATCAATCCTTTCACCAGATTGACGTGTGCGCCGAGCACTTCGCACTCAATAATAAAAGCCTTGGGCGTGTCATCGGGGACAAAAATATGACATTCCATTCCGGCGAGTGCGGCATACGCGGACAAGGCCCCCGCCGCGTTTCCGGCGGACGGGGCAGCAACTTTTTTGACACCTAATTCCTGAGCCATCGAAACCGCCAGTGCCATTCCGCGAGCCTTAAAGCTCTGCGTCGGATTGGCCGATTCGTCTTTGATATAGAGATTCGGTAAATCGTATTTTTTCGCCAGTTTTTCCGCGTGGTGAAGTGGCGTCCAACCTTCGCCAAGCGAGAGCTGATTTTGTTTATTGACGACCGGCAAAACTTCCTCATAACGCCAAAGGGTAGCCACCCGAGACGATAAACTGTCTTTGGTCAAAGACTTACCGGCTTTTTCCAGATCATACGCGACCAATAAAGGTTTGCCGCAAACGCACAGGTTATAAAGTTTGTTGGGAGCGTATTTTTCACCACAGGCCGAACAATGCAGATGTGTAACATTCATGAGGTTTAGGATAGCCGAATTTGAAAAAACAAAAAAGGGACAAAGCATAAAAACTTCATCCCTTTTTTGATTACTTCCCTGGCTCTAAAATTTAGCTCTGACTGCAATCAGGGCAAAGCCCGCGCAATGTCAGTTCGATTGATTCAAGTTTAAAGTTAGACAGTTCCGACGCAAATTTGACCAGATCCTCCGGTAATTCCAGTTCCATATCAACCAGTTTTCCGCATTTCACACACAAAGCGTGGTCGTGCCGCGTCAGTTTTTTATCAAACCGACTGGCTCCGTTTCCAAATTGAATTTCAGCGATCTGACCGGCATCCTTCAGATAGCGCAAAGAGTTATAAACCGTCGCAAAACTGATGGTCGGCAACAACCCTTTGGCGGCGTCAAACACTTCATTGGCCGTCAGATGTCCGTGCGCATCACGAATTACCTGCAAAACAACCTCGCGCTGTTTCGTCAAGCCTAAACTACTAATATTATCGTTTATTTGAACCATATCGCCATATTTAGATTTAGAATAATTCTAAAGTTTTGTCAAGGAGATTCCTGAAGATTCAACTTCGAGTAGGGTTATTGCAAAGTCATAATAAAAAGAAAATTGCCCGCGAAAGGACGCGAAATAACACGAAAAAAGAGAATTCAGTTTCTGATTTGTTTTAATTTCGCGTCCTTTCGCGTTTATTCGCGGGCAACCGTTTTTATTTTCCGTCAAAAAAGGATGGCTTTTACGACTTTGCAAGAACCCTACAACTTCGAGGGGTTTGAGTTCGTGTTTAGGTTTGTCCCCATCGGCGAAACGCGGCGGGAGGGCAGCCTAAAGATCTTTGAAAAATGAATGCCGTAAAAAAAAGAAAAATTCGCTTAAGTGGAACGCAGACTGCGAATGTGGCCCGACTTCGCGCACAGCGTCGAAGTAGGAGTTGTCGAATAACATTCGACTTGAATTTTACTCTAGCAATTCCGCCTCAACGCTGCGCTCTCAGGCGGGGCAGCCTGAAGGCTGGACTCAAAACTCTCTCTCTAATTGATAAAATCTTCCTTTTCCTCCAGTAAACTGATCGGCGCATCAAACCTTGGTCTGTCTTCTTCTAAACTCCAGATTTCAAACAGGGCGGGCGGGCATTCCATCACAAATCGCGAAGGTTTTTGTAAAATGGTTTGGCGATTGTAATCAACTGTCATTAGCGGATACGTGATATAAAGCTCGTCTTTGGCGCGGGTTAAAGCAACATACCAAAGACGGCGTTCTTCTTCTTCGCTGTCAATCTCTCTCAAAGAGCGCGGACTCGGGAACTTGCCCTCAGCCGCCCAAATGATAAAAACGGCTTTCCATTCTGCGCCTTTGGCCTGATGAATGCTCGAAAGTGTCAGGATCTCATCGTCCTCACCGCCCGAAACAACGTCCTCGGCAACTAGTGCGGTCGGCTCTTTGAACCGCTCGGTTGAAAGCAAAGCGAGTTCAGACAAAAAGGCTTCGGTCGTTTCGTAACGTGAGGCGTACAGCGCGAGCTGACGCAAATCTTCGGCTCGCATTTCGGCATTTTCAAAATTTTCCTGCAAATATTGTTCGTAACCGCTAGTTAAAATCAGACTGATCTGTTTGCCTGGCTGATTCCGATTTTCGTCTGAAACCAGCTTGTCGAGCAACTGCACAAAATCTTGCCAGGGCTGTTTACTCTGCAAACGACTAAAAGTTGAAGGCAGTGCCAAAGAAACTTGAGCAGGCAAAGACAAACCCGCCCCCTCGCCCTCTCGCCCTTTCGCCCTTTCGCCTAAAACCATCGCCTCATAAATCTTATTCGCGGTGGCATTTCCGACGCTCGGAATCATTTTTAAAAGTCGTTTCCAGGCCAGTTCGTCACGCGGATTGACGATGATTCTGAGGTAGGAAATGACGTCCTTGATATGCGCTTGTTCAAAAAATCTAACGCCTGACTGGATTCGATACGGAATGTTGCGGCGGGTTAATTCGAGCTGTAATTCGAGCGAATGATAATGCGAGCGATACAAAACTGCAATGTCTTCGAGCGACACGCCTTCGTCGCGCAATTCCAAAATCCGCGAAGCAATAAAGGCCGATTGCTGTTCGACATCCGAGCATGGCAACAGCGCGGGCAAAAATCCCTTCGACTTTTTAACTGCGGTCAGCGTTTTCGGGAACTGTTTGCGGTTATTGGCAATTGAAACATTGGCCAAACCCAAAATTTCGGGTGTCGAACGATAATTTGTTTCTAATTTATAAGTTACGGCTTCCGGGTAGCGCTTGGGAAATTCGTAAATGTTAGTAAAGTTTGCTCCGCGCCAGGCAAAAATTGATTGAGCATCATCGCCGACGACCATCACGTTTCGATGTTTAACCGCCAACAGATCAATTATTTCAGCTTGCAATTTGTTGGTGTCCTGATACTCGTCAACCAAAATATGTTGAAACTGTTCGGCGTAAACCTCGGCAATGTCGGGCTTTGAAACCAGCAGTTTTTTCCAGTTCAATAACAAATCATCGTAATCCATGACGTTTCGCTCAAGTTTGCGCTCCTGATAAAGCAAATCTACCCGCTGAATTTGCTGGCTCAAAGGCTCAAAATACGGATATTTATTGATAATTACTTCGGTAACGGGGTTGTCGGTGTTGTTGGCAAAACTGATGATGTCCTGGACGACCTCGGCTTTCGGAAAACGCTTCGATTTGGTATCAATCCCGCATTCGTCAATACAAACATTGATAAATTCTTTCGAGTCTTCGCTATCGAGAATTGAATAATTGCTTGAATAGCCAAGACTTACAGCGTGCTTGCGGAGGATTAGATTGGCAATTCGGTGAAACGTCCCGCCCCAAATTCGATGCACATTTTGTGAACCGGTCAGGGATTCGACCCGTCGCAGCATTTCCCGCGCCGCCCGATTGGTAAAGGTTGCGAGCAAGATTCGTTGCGGTGAAACGCCTTGTTCGATGAGGTAAGCCACGCGGTAAGTTATCGTCCGCGTTTTACCCGTTCCCGCCCCCGCCACCACCAGCGAGGCAGCAGGCTTGGCCGTTACGACGCGAAACTGCTCCTCGTTTAATTCATTTCGGTAACGAGTCAGTTTTTCTGGTAACTGCGATTCATCGCGTTTGATGACGTATTTTTTCATTGAAACCTATTTTACTTCGGCGGATGAAGTCCGACAAGGCAAAGCAAGTTCCGTAAATTTTTCAAATTTTTTCGATTGAGTTTTAAGGCTTTGATTGTCACGCGACCTTTGCCTGTCAGAGCCACAATTTCGGTAAAATCATTGTTCCAAGTAAAATGTTCATTCCAACGATCTTGGCGTGGATTATAAAACACAACATCTTTTTTGGTTTCAGAATCAACTATCGAAATCCGATGAGATTTATGTTTATTGCAGGTTGAGCAAGACAAAGCAAGATTTCCTAAAACAGTTTTACCGCCCAGAGAAGCTGGAAAAATATGTTCAATTTCAAATGTCGAACTTGAAAATTTTTCGGGCGAAAGACAGTATTCACATAAACCTTTCGCCCGCCAATAAACTTCATTTTTTAGTGAAGCAGAGAGGTATTCACCCATAATTCTTCGGTTTGATATTTAACTCTAACATTATTTCATCAAGAGATTGTTTACGGATTTTTGAAATTTCAATTAAACATCTAAGTCTTTCTACTCCGTAGCCTTCTAACTCTTCGTTTAATTGATTCAAGATTTTATGTTCTTCGGGGGAAATATTTTCAGCGCGAAATTTTTTGAGCAATTTACGATAAAGTTTTTCTTTTTCGGGCGTAAAATCGAATGTTTTTATCTTTCTGATCAACTCAACTTCACGGGTTTTTAATCTTTGTGCATCTTTCAAAAAATGGTCAAACTCTTTTTGAGGCATTTGTAGAACAATGCCCAGCAATTTTTCAGTTGAAACTTCGAGATTATGAACGGCCATAATTTGTAATTTTAACACAGACAAAACTTAGATACGAAATAATTTATTGTTATCAAATGGGCTTTTTGAGGAAGTTTCGCACCTTATTTAGCTACCTGCCGCATAAAAAATGTCAATAAAATCAAAGTGGCTGTCAACTTTTACCGGCTTTTCGACATCTTTATAAATTGAGCCCAAAGCTTATATTCAACCCCAGAGGTTTTTTTTAATGAACAAAAAGTTTTTCGTTACTGTTTTTGCAATTATTTTCGGACTGACTTCGGTTAATGCCGCCTTTGCCCAGGTCAAAAAGACTGTTTTAACCAATAAGAAAAGTGTCACAACTAAAGTGTCAGAAATTAAGCGAAGCAATCAGCTGGCAATGCTTTTACCAAATTCGGAGGCGGTCATAAATATTGAAATGTCGCGGCTGATGAAAGAGGCAATTCCACAGATGTTAGCCACTAAACCGCAATATTTACAAGAGCTTAACAGCAAAATTGACGAGATCAAAAATAATCTCGGGATTGATTTGCGCCAATTTGACCAACTTGCAGTCGGCATCGGTTATAAAACAATTTCGGCTAAAGAAACTGATTTTGAGCCGATTATTCTGGCTCGCGGTCAATTTAATTCGGGGGCCTATTTAGGCTTGGCCAAAGTAGCCGCCAAAGGCAAATATCGGGAAGAAAAAATTGGCGAAAGAACGGTTTATATCTTTTCCCCGACAGAAGTTTTAACGCCAAACAAACCCGCCAGCCAGGATTCTTTCATCGCCAAAATGATTGACCGGGTGATGAAAAGTTTTAGTCAGGAGGTTGCTGTTTCGAGTTATGACGACAACACTTTAGTCATGGGACCGCTCAAACGGGTGCTCCAAGCGTTTGAAAACAAACCCCGCATCAGTAATACAGTTTTAGATTTAGCGGCTAAAAATCCTGACTCAATGCTCAGTTTCGGCGCGAATATGCCCGCCGGTGCTTCGCAGTTTATTCCGATTGACAATGACGAAATCGGCAAAAACATCGAATCAATCAAACAAATGTTCGGCGGACTTGATTTTAATAACGGCCAGGCGAAGCTGGCAATCTCGGCTAAAACCGCCAAAGTTGACGAAGCCCAAAATTTAGAAGAAACTCTGGCCGGACTCCAAATGGTCGGAAAAGCTCTGCTCGGCGGAGTCAAAGGCGATGATAAAAAACTCTATACCCGTTTAATCGAAAATGCCGTCATTGCCCGTAAAAGTAACGAAGTTTCCCTGAATCTGATGATGCCGAAAACAGATATTGATGCCCTGATGGCAATTTTACTCAAAGATAAATAAATTTTCGCCGTCTCCGATCGGTTTTAATTCCAACTCAAGGCGCAGATGACCGAGTATTAAATTTGACAAAACTCGGTCATCTGCGCCATTCTCATTTTAGTAAAAGGCTAACTGAACATTTCAAGTTTTTGAAATGAACTTTAATCTGTGCAAATATCAAAATCCCTTCATTTTTGTCTATTTTTGGCGTGTTTGTTTTTACTTTCGTCAAATGTTTTCGCCAACAGCCTCGCTCAATATCGGAAAAAAATAACCCAGGTCAAAGAGTCCGTCGGATATTTACTCTATCCCGAAGACTATTTGAGCGAGGCCCAAAACATTACCAATCAGGGCAATATTATCAAAGAAATCCGCACTACCCTGGCGGAAAATGAAAGAATCGAGCTGACCGGTTCGACCTTTGAAGTGAGCCACAAATGGCTCTTTGATAAACTGAAAGCATTCGAAAATGAATCATATCGGTCATTAAAACGCACAACGATTTTGAACGAAATTTTTGCGCGATTTTCCGCGCTTGAGGTAAAACTGGACGAACTCGAAAAACAAGAAATCTCGGCCCGCACCAAAGACGAAGAAAAACAAAAACTTGACGAAATCCTCAAACGCCAGGAATACCAAAAGCCAAAAGAAAAAAAAGAGACCTGGTTTCAGCAAAAATGGCGCGAATTTTTGGAATGGCTGCGAAGCATCTTCCCCGAGAGCGGTCCGGTTAATAAACCCGAGAGCTCGCCGGATGTCCAACCAATTTCGTTTGCTCTGCAGATCGTCATCTACGCACTGGTCATCGGGTTGATCGGCTTTTTGATTTATCGGTTTGCGCCTTTTTTCCTCAAACAGATTAGAAATCGCGAGAAGCAAGAAAAGAAAACCCGAGTCATTTTAGGCGAAACGATTGCGGCGGATGAGGATTCGCACAATATTTTTTCCGAAGCTGAGAAATTAGCCCGCGACGGAAATCTGCGAGGTGCCATTCGGAAAGGCTACATCGCCCTGCTCTGTGAATTAAGCGATAGAAAAATAATCGGTTTGGCTCGACACAAAACTAATCGCGACTATTTGCGCGACATCAGAAAACGCAAAGAAATTTACTCGGATGTTAATACCTTGACCGGAAGTTTTGAACGAAATTGGTATGGATTTAACCAAACCAATGAACAGGATTGGGAAGAATTTAGGCAGACTTACAAGCAAACGCTTGGAAAGTAAGCACCAATGCATAATTAACAATGGACAATGGACAATGAAGAAAACCCAAAAACCAAAGTAGTGCCTCAACTATTTGCACACTTTTCTTTATTTTCAAAATGTCGTAAAACTTTTGCTGACCTGCTTAAGAGATCTTGAACTTTGAACTTTGAACTTTGAACTTTGAACTTTAAACTTTGAATTACTAACGAATGAAGCAAAAATTGCTTATCTTTGTGGCATTAATTTTTCTGGTGGCGTTGCTCATCGGATTAAATGCCGCGTCCTATGTTCAAAAAGACGAGCAAGCCGATACCGAAGACCGACCGAATCGGTCAACTTATAACTCAGGTTCAACCGGAACTCGTGCGCTCTATGATTTTTTGTCAGAAACCGGCCGAAAAGTTACCCGTTGGCAGGAACCTCCGGCCGAGTTACTTAACTCGACCAAACAACCTGCGACATTGGTAATTATCGGCACGACTCGGCTTGAAATTGATGAAACAGAGTCTGCACAGATTTTACGCTGGGTTTCACAAGGCGGAAAATTAGTCATCATTGACCGCGAACCGCCGACCGCATTTCTCAGGACTACCGCCAATTGGAGCATTAAAAACATCCCGAATGATAGTCCGACTTTTGGAGTTGACCCTCTGGAACAAATCCAAATGACGACCTTAACTCCGGCGATTAAACCAAATCAGCCCAGCGTTTTTACGCGAAATGTAAATGCCGTTCAGCCTTCACGTTTCGCTTCTTCGGTGGAGATTAACTTCGGTTTTGCCGCAGATTCCGCCCCGCCGCCGCCGATTGCAAATTCTACTCCGAAGCCTGCTCCGACGATGACTCCAATTTACAGTTTGCCAACTCCCAAGCCGACAGAATTTCCGGAAATCACAGTCAAAACGGAAAAATCGGAAAAAGCTGAGATAATTATCCCGGGTGCTCCGTTTGTTCATCTGGCAGATGACAAACGAAATGTTTTGGTTGATTTTCCATATGGTTCAGGACAAATTGTCTATCTCACCGATCCCTATCTTGTTTCAAATTCCGGGTTAAAATTGGTTGATAATTTGCAGTTGGCAACTAATGTGCTCGCGTCGCGGAGCGGAGTGATTGCCTTTGACGAATATCATCAGGGATACGGTGCCAACCAAAATCGTCTGCTTTCGTATTTTGAGGGAACACCCGTTTTACCGATTTTCGGGCAATTTGCCCTGCTGATTAGTTTGTTGATGATTTCACAAAGCCGACGTTTTGCCCGTCCGCTTCCGGCAGATGAACCGAATCGTCTCTCAAAACTCGAATATGTTTCGGCAATGGCGGAACTTCAACAGCGTACCAAGGCTTATGATTTGGCCATCGAAAATATTTATGCCGAATTTCGCCGTTCCGTCTCCCGATTATTCGGGGTTGATAATCTGACGACTTCGCGCAAAGATTTGGCCGGGATGATTGCCGAGCGTTTGAAGATGAACGAACTCGAAATTTATAATCTGATGCGAAAGTGCGAAGAGATCATTCATGGTGAACCGACCAATAAACGTCAGGTTCTGGATCTGAGTGGTAAATTGCGTGAAGTTGAAATTGCCCTCGGCATCAAACGCACCAGAAAACAAGCTTTTAGAAAAAGATGAGTTTGTCAATTTCAATTTTGGCTGTTTTGATAAGTTTGTTTTTTGTGACGAGTGCCATCGGCGTGGTCACCGGCAGCAATTCATTGGTTACTGTTCCGATTATGTTTCAATTTGGAATTGAGCCGAAAATCGCGGTCGCGACCAATATGTTCGGACTGACGTTTATGAGTGTCGGCGCCACTATCCCATTTATTAAACAAGGGATTTTTGACCGAAAAAAGCTTTCGCCTTTGATAATTTTAACTTTGATCGGCTCGGCTCTCGGGGCGATCTTAGTCGGATTGATCACAAATCAGAGCATCAAAATTATTGTTTCGGTCTCAATGATTTGTGTCGCGATTTTTACCGCTTTCCGACGCCAGGCAGGTTTGGAAAAAGTTAAAAACATCTCCGCCAACGCGACCCTTTTAGTTTTTGCTTTAACCTTTATCTTAGGCGTTTACGGCGGGTTGTTCAGTGGCGGCTATGTCACGATGCTGACGGCGGTTTATGTGGCTTTTTTCGGAATGACATTTACCGAGGCCGTTGCTTCGACCAAACTCATCAATGTTTTTTCCTCGCTGATTGCCAGTGCGGTTTTTGCGTGGCAGGGTTTGATAGATTACAAAATTGGGTTAATCTTAGCAGTGACAATGTTTATCGGTGCTTATATCGGCGCCAAAACCGTGACCAAATTAAATGATCTGTGGCTCAAACGCATTTTTTTGACCACTGTTTTAATTCTCGCGCTTAAAACTATTTACGATTTTTTTAGTGGCTAGGTTTAGGGGTTTAGGGGTTTAAGGGTTTAGGGGTTTAGAGGTTTAGGGGTTTAAGGGTTATAAACCTAACAACCTCTAAACCTAACAACCTAACAACTTCTAAACCTAACAACTTAATTAAAAACAATGCAAGAAGAACAATCAATAATCCAAAATCCTCAATCCGAAACCCAAACTCGGCTGATTTACACGCCGCAAACGATTGCCCATATCTTGAACGAACTTCGCAAAGTCGTGGTCGGGCAAGAAGAGGTCATCGAACAAATTCTGGTCGCCATTCTGGCCGAAGGTCACGCCCTTATCGAAGGCGTTCCCGGGACGGCTAAAACCCTGACCGTCAAGACGTTGGCTCGAATCATCGGAGCCAAATTTTCGCGCATTCAGTTCACCCCTGATTTAATGCCGTCGGACATTACCGGGACTAATGTTTTTAATATGCAATCGTCCGAATTTTCGTTGCGCCCGGGTCCGATTTTTACCGATATTTTGCTAGCCGACGAAATTAATCGCACCCCGCCGAAAACTCAGGCCGCACTATTGGAATCAATGGAAGAACGGCAATGCACAATTGACGGAAAGCGCTACCTGCTTTCGCCGCTTTTTACGGTTTTGGCGACTGAGAATCCGATTGAATACGAAGGAACTTATCCGCTTCCCGAAGCTCAACTAGACCGTTTTCTGCTCAAAATCTTGATTGATTATCCAACTCAGGCGGCCGAAAATGAGATTGTTGCCCGCTGGGATGCAGGGTTCAATTCTCGTCATTTGGAGCAGGTTGACGTTAAATCGCTCGGAGATGCGGCGGCCATTCAACACTGTCGGGCAGAAGTCAAAGCGATGAAAACCGAGCCCGGAATCCAAAAATATATCGTTGAGATCGTCCATAAAACTCGCAATCATCCTTCGATTTTATACGGCGCAAGTCCGCGGGCGTCGGTGGCGTTACTGCTCTGTTCCAAGGCTTTAGCCGCCATTCGCGGACGTAATTTTTCGACCCCGGATGATGTTCGGGATGTGGCGCTGCCGGTTTTGCGGCATCGTCTGGCACTTCGGGCCGAAGCCGAATTGGATGGGGCCACGACAGATGCTGTCATTTCGGACATCATCAAAACCGTTGAGGTTCCGCGATAAGAAGAACTGTTGCAATTCAAATTGGGAGAAAACTATGTCCGGTCTTTCACGTCGCCAATTTTTGAAAAGTCTCGGTGCTGTGGCCGCACTTTTTGTTGCTCAGCGGACAGGCTTTTCGTTTGCTCAAACTGCTGAGAATTTCGAGATGCTGGTGGTTGGAGATTCGCTCGTCTGGGGACAAGGGTTAGAGGAAAAAGACAAGTTTTATAGCCTTACACAAAAGTGGCTTCAAAATGAACTTGGGAAAAACGTTAATCTGAAGGTAAAGGCACACTCCGGCGCGACTATTTTCTTACACGAAAAGGAAGCAAAATTATTGAAAAAAGGCAATATCTCCGAGACAAAGTCCTTTTACCCGGAAGTTGCACTTCCCTTTCCGACCCTAAAAACGCAAATCGAGACGGCCAAAAATGAATATCGCGACCCCGAAAAGGTTAATTTGGTAATGCTCACCGGCGGTCTGGTAGATATTACGGTAGCCGGAATCCTAAATCCTTTCGGCAATGATAAAAGGCTGCGAAGCGACATCAAAAAATATTGTAATGATGATATGTTTCGCTTTTTAGAAGACGCCTGCCTTGTTTTTCCAAACGCTTTATTTGCCGTGGTCAGCTACTTTCCGATGCTTTCAAACCAGACTGACACGGCCAAAATGTTCAACGCTTTTTTAGAAGCCTACGCCATTCCGCGCCCGCTTAAACCACTGGCCAACAACATCCTCATCCGTCAATTTTTTAAACCGATAAAAAACAAGGCCCTCAAACGCTCGCGGATTTGGTTTACAGATTCAACCCGTGAACTGGAAATCGCCGTCAACCGTTTGAACGACAAACTCGGAAAACAACGGGCCATTTTTATCAAAGCCCCGCTCACCGAAGCCAATGCGCTCGAAACTAAAGAAACGCTTCTTTTCAGAATGGAAAAAAACGGCCGGGTCGGCGATTATTTTTATGACGAACGCCTGACCGAATGCAAATCCGTTTTAGACGAATTGAAAAAATTAACCGGTTACAAATCGCCCGTTCGCCAATGCGAAATTGCCGGCATCGGTCATCCAAACGTCGAAGGCTCAAAGGCTTATGCCGAAGCTATCAAAACCTCTTTGCACTCGTTAGTCCGAACAAAAACAATGGCTAAAAGCCTTTAACGGGCGGCACAATTTGGACGATGCCGAAAGTGGATTCCTAATCCGTTAATATTTGAAAAACTTGTGAAGGCTGAGTTTGCCTTTTACTCGTTTGAAAGTTACGATTAAATCTAACAAATTTAATTCAAAAAGGAACAACAAAGCAATGAAACTTCCCGGTGGTTTTGACCTAAATTCGATGATGAAACAAGCCCAGCAAATGCAGGAAGAAATGGGCAAACAGATGAAGTCCACAATAGTTGACGCAAGTGCCGGCGGCGGCGCGGTGACGGTCAAAATGCGCGGCGACTTTGAAGTATTAGAATTGACCATCTCACCCGATCTAGTCAAAGACGGTGATGTCGAAATGATTCAGGATTTGACGCTGGCCGCCCTCGGCGAAGCCCGCCGCAAAGTCGAAGAAAAATTGAAAGGCCAGATTGGCGGAATGCTGCCTCCTGGAATGGGATTTTAAGTTGGTAAAAAATGAATAGTGAAAGGTGAAAAGTGCGGATTTGACACTATTAGACATTATGTGAAATAAACTTGAATCAGATTAAACCAAAGATTTGCCCGCGAATGAACGCGAAAAAACGCGAATAAAATCCTTTTGGTTGGTAAAAAACGAATCAGATTGAACCAAATCTTAAAAAGATTCGCGCCGATTCGGGTGATTCGCGGGCAATTTCTTATTACAAATAATCTCTATTGACTATTCACTATTCACTATTCACTATTCACTATGCTTGAATATTCAGAACCTGTCGCCAAGCTGATTGACGAATTCAAACGTCTGCCCGGTATCGGTCATAAAAACGCGCAACGGTTGGCGTTTTATATTCTGCGCCGTCCCGAAGCCGAAGTTGAACGTCTGGTCGAAGCTCTCCAGGAGGTCAAACAAAAAATCGTCTTTTGCACGGTCTGTAATAATATGACCGATGTTAACCCTTGTCTGTATTGTACCTCCACCACCCGAGACCGCTCTATCATCTGCATTGTCGAAGAACCTTACAACCTGGTGGCAGTCGAAAAAACCCGCAGTTACAAAGGTCTCTATCATATTTTGCACGGATGTTTATCGCCGATTCGCGGAATCGGTCCCGATGAATTGATGTTGGCCAATCTACTTCCGCGTCTGCTGCCGAATAATAATGATGGAGTTGAGGTTGCAGAAATTATCGTCGCCACTAACCCGAATACCGAAGGCGAGGCTACCTCAAATTACATTGCCCGTTTGCTCAAGCCCTTAGGCGTCCGGGTGACCCGGATTGCAATGGGAATGCCGGTCGGAAGCGATTTAGAGTTCGTGGACGAAGTGACGATGGATAAAGCAATGACCAACCGACACGAAATATAACTGATAGTGGACAATTATGGACAATTAACAGTTAAAGCCATCCGCATTTTTGTTCCTTGTCAGTTGTTAATTATCCATTATGAATTTAGACGTTAAAAAATTGAACCTTGTCAAACTGATCATTCAGCGGCAAGGTTCTTTTACTTTGCGGCTTTTACATTTGATTTTCGGCGTCGCAATCAGTCTTTTCTTTCGCAAAATCGAACTGGTTAATGCTGAAAAGCTGCCCAAAGCAAGCGGCTTGATTTTCGTCAGTAATCATCCCAACGCATTGATTGATCCGATGCTGCTTTTTATTGCCTTGCCTCGCAAAATTGCTTTTCTCGCCAAATCAACCCTCTTCAAAATGCCGATCGTCGGTTTTTTAATCCGGACGGTTGGCGCGCTCCCGCTCTATCGCCAGCAGGACCAGGGCGAAGACGTTTCCAAAAACGCCGAAACCTTTAGGCTGACCCGCGAACTCTTAAAAACGGGCGGGGCGATCGCAATTTTTCCCGAAGGAATTTCGCACAATGAAAGTCAGCTCCAACCGTTGAAAACCGGTGCCGCCCGGATTGCGTTGGGCGCGGTCTCATCCGGCCAAAACCATAATTCGCTGAATTTACAGATCATTCCGGTTGGGCTTTTTTATACTAACAAAACTACTTTTCGGAGCGAAGCGTTACTTCATTTTGGCGAAGCCGTCCCGGTCTTGCCGATTGAACTCGACCAACATGGTCAGCCCCCCCAAAGCTCGGTCAAAGAATTGACTGCCAAAATTGAAAAAAATCTGCGCGAGGTGACGCTCAACGCCGAATCCGAATCGCAGATGAAGGTCGCCAGAATTGCCGAAGAAGTGATTATCACGACCACTCCGCACCGGGAAAATTTGGGCGAAAGGCTGGAGATTCTACAAAATTTTTTGAACGAAGCGAAAAGCGAAAATGACGAAAAACTAGAAAAACGGCTGGCCGAATATAACAAAAAACTTAATCAACTCGGCATCGAATCAGAATTTTTGAACCTGGCGGATCTGTCGAAAAATTTTGTTTTGAAAAAAGCCATTCAACGCTCCTGGTATTTGATCATACTGGCCCCGATTGCAATTTTCGGCACCATTCTCCATTTTCCGGCCTATCAACTCGGCAAATTCATCTCGTCCTTTCAAACTAGAAAAGGTGATTTTGATATGCTTTCCACCGTTAAATTATTGTCATCTATGGTTTTAATGCCTCTGACCTGGATAATTTTGGCAGTTATTCTGGACATTTATTTCGGTTGGAAGGTCGCTCTCCTTTCGATTCCCTTGTCGTTTTTGGGTGGTTACATAACGCTTCGAGCCTTAGAAGAAATCGGCGAATTGAGCGGCTGGCTGAGAGCTATTTCACTCTTTTTTTTCAAACGCGAGAAATTTTTGCGGCTTTTGGCGGAACGGCGAAGTCTCTATCAACAGGTGAAAAGATAATGACAGTTATCAGTTATCAGTTATCAGTTATCAGTCGGCAGCAGGCAGGTTTAATTTCATAAATAGTGTTCAAATCAAACTGCTCACTGCTCACTGCCCACTGCTCACTGCTCACTGCCCACTGCTCACTGCCCACTGCTCACTGCTCACTGCCCACTGCTCACTGCTCACTGCTCACTGCTCACTGCTCACTGCTCACTGCTCACTGCTCACTGAACTAGAATCTGACTTTTTCTTCTTCTTTATCCGAAGCGTTTTTAGAATCCTGCCATTCTTCTTTGGTATCGTAAAAATTGACTTCAAACGAGGTGAGACTTTTTACCGGAATCCCCTCGAACTCATGCGGTGCGCCTTCAAAGGTAATGATGGTGCCGATGCCGATCACTTCCGCTCCTAACTCTTTGACCAACTCCACGGTTTCTTTGATGGCTCGGCCGGAACGCAAAATATCGTCCACGATAATGGCCGGGTGAAAATCGCCTTCGCCAATATATTGTCGAAATTGACGTTTTCCGTTTTCCATCTCAGCCCAATAAATCTGTTCGGCATTTAACGCTTCGCGAACTCCGAAAGCGACCATAATCCCGCCCGGACTCGGGCTAATCACCGAGACTTTCGGGAGTCGGCTCGAAATGCCCTTTTCCATCCGAAAAAGACGACTCAGACCGACTGAAAGAATGCGGGCGTTGTCATAATAGCGAAACGCCAAAGGCATCTGAAAATAATGAGAAGCGTGTTTCCCCGAAGGATAAATAAAGTGACCTTTGCGATACGCGCCGGTTTTTTTCAAAATGTCCATTACCGATTCAGGTGAAGGAACTAAATTAACCATTGATTTTTCTCCTTTTAGATTTTTAACCTTAATTTTCTACTAATTTGATGTTTTTGACAAAACCTTTTTGATGATTTCCGCTTGTGATTTACTCATTTCCGACGGCATTTGATCAATCGGAAACCATTTCACCTCTTTTATTTCGAAGCTCTTGACCATTGGCTCGCCGATACCGTTAGCTCGAAAAATTGCCTCAATATGACGATAGATGGTTTTTACCCAAACCAGTTCCAGATTTTCGATTTCGATCCCTGTTTCTTCCCGGACTTCCCGACGGACTGCCTCTTCAAGCTGTTCAGATGGATTGATAAAACCTCCGGGAACGCCCCAGCCTGACCCCGGCCGGAGCAGATGATCGAGCAGCAAAACTTCGCCCTTTTGATTAAACACGACCGCACCGGCCGAGACCGTAAATTTTCTCTGAGTTGCTCTCACGGCCCGGTATTTTACAAACTGAGGCATTCGGCGCCAGAGCTTACTGACAATATTTTTCCACACTCCTCAATTTTAACCTTAAACTTATGAATAAAGCTAAGTTATAATCGGGCCGATGGAGCAAAATTTCAAAATCGGAGAGGTTGTCTCGTGGAGAGCGGTGTCCGAAATTCATAAAACCCGTCACGGAATTTATCAGCGCGGCGGCCAACTCATTTCATTGCTGACTGATTTTGGCAAAATCAACCCGTGTTACCCCGATTTTACCGGCGAAACCTCTGATGAAATCTTTTACACGGGCGCCGGCCGACGCGGAGACCAAAAACTTGACGTTTGGAATGGGGCTCTGCTCACAGCGATTGATTCCAAAATAAATGTCCCGCTTTTTTGCAAACTAAAAGTCGGACAGTGGCAATTTTTAGGTTTTTGGCTAGTCGAGGGTGCCGAATATATTTTTG
>JANOEF010000282.1:0-4257 GCA_031413075.1 Acidobacteriota bacterium
CTTTCGGGG
Source organism: Acidobacteriota bacterium (assembly GCA_031413075.1). Classification (GTDB taxonomy): domain Bacteria; phylum Acidobacteriota; class Blastocatellia; order Pyrinomonadales; family Pyrinomonadaceae; genus JAIBCC01. The sequence goes on from JANOEF010000282.1 coordinate 10, forward strand.
GCGTCCGCGCAGTCTCTAAAGGAAAAATATGGGTATCGTTATTCGTAGTTTAGCCAGCGCCGAAGCATTGGAAAGTGCCGTTGATTTACAGAAAATCTATTGGGGCGAGGATATGGGCGACCTCGTACCACAACACATGCTGCTCTCCTTTGGCGTGAAAAATGACACTCGTTGGGGGAAATCACGCTCTCGGAAACCTTTGGATCAGGTTTTGGCAAATCAAAGAATTAAGATAGAATCGCCAACAGTGAAAGAATCTATTAAAAAAGTTGGAGCAGGCGGATATTGGAAAACGATTGGTGAGAAAATTGATAAATCAATTGTCAAACAATTTAATTCTTTGGCTTGCGTTCCGGCAGTTGGGGAAATGCTCTTGAAAGAGCGCGGAATTATTATTGACCAAAAAGAAATCGCTAAATTTACAGGGATTCCGGTGAACTCTGAAAAATTGGCTGATTATCTTAATTCTCTTAATATTTCGGAAAAAGGTTGGCTGGGTGGCTTTTTTGATGTAAAATATTTTGACAAGATAGTTTCAACCGGAACTTGGGGAGCTGTCTTGAGGGAAGGAAACCCGCTAGGTCATTTGGTGATGGTGACAGGTATTGATAAAAAAGGATTGATTACAATCAATGATCCATTTGATCAAACATCTTATCGGATAACAAAAACGGAATTTTTGAAATATTCGAGTGAATTTATTAGTGAGAAAAAATAATGCTGCAATTGGTTAATATTACAAAACTAAAGACCGGACAGCACGAATTGAGGCTAAACGATAATGGTATAGTTAAAGTTTTTTTAGTTGTATATGATGAAGAATTTGTACCTCATATAAAAAAAGTGTCTGATGATTTTCGTGCTATTTTGGTAAATAATCCGCAAGCAACTCAAGAGATTATCCAAGCAATTCAGAATTTCAATAAGGATGCTTTCTTGCAATTTCAGCCATTAACGGAATGGCAATCTGAAAAAGAACTTCAAACCGCCTAAAAAAAACTAATCAAAAATTAATCATTAACGAGAGTCACCCCGGCTCTCGTTTTTGTTTGTGCGCCACGCATCCCATATTTGTATAGAGTTAAAGTCTCGAACGAGCCAGTTAGCGGGAATCGTGAGCCAAAGGCAAGGGTGTCTATCGTGAGGTAGAATCTGAAGGAAGCAAGCGGCAAAGGTGGGAACTAACGAATAGAAACAGGATCTAAGGCTTACCATTTGGGTAACTTGGCATGTTTCAAATGATGTCCGTCAAAAATTCAGGATGACCATTAGATTGGTAAATCAGAAAGGGTGATTTTACGCATTTTGATCTCTTAAACTCGGAGTTTTTTAGTCTAACATGAACAAAATGAATAGTTTAATATAGCGGCATAGCTTTTGCGTGGAAGAAGAATCGAGGGGTAAATATGTTATACACAAAAGAATTAAACCATGCAGGCTGTTTAGAATTTTTGAAAAACTCCAATTTTGGGAGGTTGGCTTGTTGTGAGAATAATCAGCCATATATTGTTCCTTTTAATTTTGGTTTTGACGGAAAAGTGCATATCTATGGGTTTTCGACCCTCGGACAAAAAATTTTGTGGATGAGAAACAATCCCCAAGTTTGCGTAGAGGTTGAAGATATTACCAGTCCGGATGATTGGACGACTTTGGTTATCTTTGGAGAGTATCAAGAATTGTCCGGGAGTCCGGAACTGGTAAAATTAAGAGACTATGGCCACGAATTACTTTCGACCCGTCCGATGTGGTGGAAACCCGCCTATCTGGCCGGAACCTTCCGCGAAGAAATCGAAGAAGAGCCGATATATTTTCGGATCAAGATCGGAACAATTTCCGGAAAACTGGTTTTTTCAACTGAATCCGAAAAAATTGATTCTGGGGATGAAAAAGTAAAATCCGTTAAACTTTCAACCCGCGGATTATGGTAAGCAGGTCAGCAAAAGTTTTACGACCTTTTGAAAAATCAAGAAAAGTTTGCAAATAGCTGATTAACTTGGGTTTTGGGGTTTTCTTGATTGTCCATTGTTCATGGTTAATTGTGCATTGGTGCTCAGTTATCTTGTCACCTGAACAATTTGAAACTGATTTCATTATTGTTGAAAACGATTTCTATTTCTGTTGATTCGCTAATTTCGCATAATCCTTGATTGATTCAGTAATTACCTGGTAGGCTTGTTCGCGTCCGTAAATATGAGCGATTTCACAAACATTCGGCTCACTCGGAAGCTGTTTATAGGTTAAGAAATAATGTTGCAGACGGTTGACGATACTTTCCGGGAGTTCGGAAATATCATTAAAATTTTCGTAAATTTTATCGCCGACCAAGGTGGCAATAATTTTATCATCTGCTTCGCCGCCGTCAATCAGACAAAATCCGCCGATGGGTTTGGCTTTTAAGATAATATCTCCACGCGGAATGTGATGCTCGGATAACACTAAAATATCAAGCGGGTCACCATCCCCAAGTTCGATGTTTTTGCCGGATTTTTTGCTGGCGTATTTGGCAATATTTTCACCGCAATAAGTTTGCGGAATAAAGCCGTAGTTTGCCGGAACGACATTTGAATATTGCTGCGGACGGTCAATTTTTAAGTTGCCGGTTTCTTTATCAACCTCATATTTAACGGTATCACGAGGGACGATTTCGATAAAAACCATCACTTCATTGGGCGCCTTTTCACCGATTGGAATACCGTGCCAGGGGTGTGCTTTGTTAGTTCTAAACATAAAGTTACTAGATCCGGGTGTTTGAGTTTTGCAATTCAATGCAAATTATTTCATCGAGTTTGACTCGCCAAACAGAAACACTCCCGGTAGAAAACGGTTCTCAAGATTTAAGTCGAAGACTCTCGTTCACACTCGCGTTTCTCCCTTTTGCCTCATTTCATCCTGCGCCAATGCTTAATTTTTTGCGTTAACAGCAGTTAACTTGACGACTTTTCTGAATTCCTCCGCGCAAGGCTCCTGACCCAATCCGATAAACGCTTGCACCCGTTTAAGTGATTGATTGATAAATCCAAAAACCTCAATTCCGGTATCTTCGATCAGATCAGAAGCAAAATCTTTTATTTCAATTTCCTGAAATCTGGCGGATTGGATGGTCAGTTGCTGTTCGAGGTCTGTGGTTCCCCAAAAAAGTCTTTCGGAGTTAAAAAAAATTAACGTATTTTGGGCAAAATTTGCGCCGCCGAAAATTTTGCTGAAAAACCCATACTTGATGCGATGAGATACTGTTTCACAACACATTATGATGTCAGGCTCAGGATTTCCTAATTCGTGCTTTTCAAAATATTTTCTAAACTCTTGCAGCGTTTCCAGTGATAATTCTGAAAACTTAAGTTCCTTAGTTGTTCGCTGGTAATCTCTCATTGCCTTCTAAAATATTAATTATTTCACTTCTTAAAACGTGTGGGTCAAGATCAATGCTGATCACGCCCCGGACATTTTCCACCCCGCAGGCTTTAGTTGCGATGACCGGCACGCCGGCGGCGGCGGCCTCAATTAATCGTTTTGGTTTGTGTTCAACAAATGCGGGTAAAACGACTAAGTCAGCCTGATTGAGCCAACCATTGTCGGCATTTTCGCGCTCAACTTCGAATCCGTGCCAAAAATTATCAGATTCGATAGTGGCTCCTAAAGTAATAATTTTAACATCCAAACCCCGGATTGCCTCGCGTAGTTCGTAAATTCCTTTGCGACCGACGGTGGAAGCCGGGAACACAATGACAGATTTTTGGTTTACATTTTTTGCTCTGGGCTTTGTTTGAGGCATGTTCCAGTCCAGCAAAATTGATTTTTCGGCAAAAAGACCGGAGATGGCCGTGTGCGGCGTGATGATCTTTCGAGCCTGATTTAACGCCTTCATTTCTGCTTCGACCAGAGATTCTTCGGCCCTGAAATCTCCTAACGTGGTGCTTTCCGGATGCAGAGTTTTAGCTAAATCAAGTCGTTCCTGCAAAACGCGCATCGGCAAGGCGGTCATCAATACGTCAAAAGTCCGTCCGCCGAGATGTCCGGCTTTCCATAAATAAGGCAATAAATTTTGGTGAACGACCAGGTGTAAGCAATCATAAGTTAATTTTTGAGCATAACTGTCAGCCAATTTCTCATACATTTCGAGGAGATTTTTTTGTCTGGCTGCCCCCTGAGCAGCAAGTTTGCGTGATTTATAAGCTCGGACGGCGGTCACCATCAGGCTTTGCTTAAAATTTGCAAAGCCTTCGGTTGACCAGGCATAGTTTCGCTTTT
>JANOEF010000283.1:0-4554 GCA_031413075.1 Acidobacteriota bacterium
TGAGGAACACCCCGAGGCTGGCGGTGATGGCCAGTTCCTGGATGGTGGGCACATGCACGAGGTAGATCGTGCTGAAGCCGACCGTGCCCGTGAGAATGGCCACGCAGCCCGGCACCGGCGATGACCCTGGTGGCAATGAAGGGGTATGCCTTCGTTGCCAAGGTAGGACAATGGTCCGCTCCGTGGATGTTCCTGGTTTTCCTGGCATGCGCATTGGTTACGCTCGGGCGCTTGGAGACTTTCGATCTCTGGGCGTTGTTAACGCCCGCCGCCGGATCCGTGGGCCGAATCAGCTTTTGGGGTGTCGTTTTCTTTTCTTGGTTCTGCAACGCGGCGATGCATCTGGGCATGGCCGATCTCTCGGTCCTGCGCTTTGCCCGCAAACCCTCCGCTGGATGGGCGTCCGCCGCCGGCATGTTTCTTGGCCATTATGTGGCTTGGATCTGCGCCGCGCTCCTTCTGGTGTATTGGGTTCGGCAGCACGGAGTGGATCCAGCGGTGGGCAAGGATCCGGGTACGATGGTCGATGATGCGGTGGGTTGGGCGGCACCGTGCGAACACGAATTAAAACTTTCGGTATTGCCTAAACCTTTGATAATAAACGATTTTGCTCCCATTGAACCCGGAATGATGCCGTAACGCCCAATTTCAGCATTAATTGCCCCTTTACGGGTGATGAAAACATTTTCGCCGTAGTGTAGTTCTTGGGCAACGTAGTTATGGTGACAATTAACCGCGATTTGAGGACGAAACGCCTTGGCTTTATTAAACATTTTGTTAAAAACCTTCAACAGACGATTCATCATAACTTCACGATTTTTCATCGCATAACCTTGCGCCCAAGCCAAATCGTTCCAATAGTTTGTGAATTCCGGCGTGCCTTGGATAAAATACGCCAGGTCAGGCGCAGGCAATTCGTTCAAACGATGCAGCGATTTTGCAGTTGCAATGTGACGTTCTGCCAATTCTTTGCCGATATTACGCGAACCGGAATGGAGCATCAGCCAAACATTGTCTTCGGTATCAATGCAGACCTCTATAAAATGATTCCCGCCGCCGAGCGTTCCGAGTTGTTTCATTGATTTCGCCGAAAGTTCTTGCACGCCTTTGTGCAATTCTTTAAACGAATCCCAACCTTTCCAACGCGATGCCTCGTCAACCGATTCTTTATACCAGCCGAATCCGACCGGGATAGTTTCTTCGATTTTTTCACGCAGTTCGCGCAGTTTTCCTTCGAGAATTGCACTCTTAAACGGAGTCTTTACAGCAATTACGCCGCAACCAATATCAACGCCGACAGTTGCCGGAATGACCGCATCTTTGGTTGCGATGACCGAACCGACCATTGAACCTTTGCCGAGATGTGCGTCCGGCATCAAGGCGACGTGCTTGAAAAGACAAGGCAGTCGCGAAACATTGCGAAGCATATTTTGTTCTTCGAGCGTCATCTCGTGATGCACCCAGGACAAAACATCGGCTTTCGCGCCACCAATATTTAATTTTTGAAAAGGCATAATTCCTCCTGAATTAGTTTAATTACGAATTTCAAATTACGAATTACGAAGGTTTGAACAGATTATCATTCGTATTTTGAAATTTGAAATTTGTAATTGGGAAAATTGGACGACAAGTTTTTGAAATGACGCACAGTTGACAGGACTCGAACCTGCTTCTTCGGCTTTCACCGACGCTTTACTCCTTAAGCTACGTCCGATTGTTGGTTTGGAATGTAGTCATTTCTGCATTCGCCCAAGAAATAATTGTCTGCTCTACCGATTAAGCTAAGCTCCCATAATACTTTTCAGAAGCGGAAAGACTCGAACTTTCACCCGGCAATAGTTGAAATTAGCGACAAGTTTTTTGAGAAACAACAGTCCTTTCGGACTCCGGTGCGTCTGCCAATTTCGCCACGTCTCATATAAATATTGGTTGGATGAGACGGCAGGACTTGAACCTGCAAGTGAGCTTTCGCTCGCCGAATTTATGATGTAGTTCCTTCAGGCATTCGCCAAAATTGTATGATAACAGCGATGACAAGAATCGTTGAAACTTTTACGTTGCTCTATCCAGACTGAGCTACAAATCTTTCGATTTGGTTGGATTCGAACCAACGACCCACGGATTATGAATCATGTAGTTCCAACTGCATTCATCGCAGAAAAGTAACAAAATTTGTCACTAAAATCGTTACAAAATTAGTTAATTTTGAGATTATTTTTTCTCAAACGAATATTGCACTTTAATAAAACTCATATTCTATTGCAGTTTTGTGAGCTGATAAACCTTGAAATCTGTTTGGAATAAAAATTGCTATAAAAAATAGTAACTAAACAGATTTAGGGAGCTAATTTTCAAATGAAAGAATTTATCCAAAACAGAATTTCAATCGGTGAAGTAGTTATATTTTTTGCAGTTATCGGATTGATTGCGACAATGCATATTCCCCGATGATGAATTTTAGATTTTAGATTTTAGATTTTGGATTGGTCGTTTGCTAAAAGTTTCAATCAAAAATCGGCAATCAAAAAAATAGGTCGGGTGGGATTTGAACCCACGATACCTCGCTTAAAAGGCGAGTGCCTTAAACCTGACTTGGCTACCGACCTAGAACGATTTTGGATTTGTGATTTCGGATTTTGGATTGGTCTGTATTAACAAACAATCCAAAATCCCAAATCCTAATTCCCAAATCAAACTGACAGGGCGGGACTCGAACCCGCGACTTCCGATTTAACAGAACGGCACTCTAACCAACTGAGTTACCTGCCAATAAAATAAAAACTTTAATTATAAATAATCTCCAATCCCAATTTCCCAAATCAAAAGGAAGGGCAAACGAAGCAATAATTTTGCCATTTGAAATAAAAGACAATTGTGTTCGTTGCAAACAAAAGGTGTGATTTAAGCATTCTTTTATCTGAACAAAATTATTGCTTCGTTTGGATTGGTAAGATCATTATAATTATTAAAAATTGGTTGCGGGAGAAGGAATTTAACCTTTCCGATTTGCAGATTATGAGACTGCCGAGCCAACTTTGCTCCATTCCCGCTATAAAAAGTTTGGGGTAACAGGACTCGAACCTATAACGTGCGGTAATCTGCCGCTAATATCGGTTATAAGCCGACCGTTTTGCCATTAAACTATACCCCAGGGCGATTTTGGATTGGTGATTTTTGATTTTGGATTGTTCTTGGGCAAAAGTTTTAATCCGAAATCCGAAATCAGCAATCCCAAATCGAAAGAGGCTATCGTGGGACTCGAACCCACAACCGACTGTTTACAAGACAGTTGCTCTGATTCCAAATTGAGCTAGACAGCCAAGGTGATTGCGGATTTAGGATTTGGGATTGCTGATTGGAAAACATAAATCCGAAATCTGAAATCCGAAATCCCAAATCGAAATGGTTGCGGCGAGTGGATTTGAACCACTAACTTCAGGCTTATGAGACCTGCACTCTGCCAGTTGAGTTACACCGCAAGAATAGTGAAAAGTTAAAAACTAAAAGTGAAAAGTTTGTAAATATTTTTCGCTTTTCACTATTCGTTTTTCGTTGAAAAAATAGCCGATAAAGGATTTGAACCTTTAACCTGTTGAATGTAAATCAAATGCTCTGCCAAATTGAGCTAATCGGCTGGAAAAAATTAGAGAGAAACTTTACGGTTGAACTTTTGTAAAAGGATGGGCGTAGTAGTTATATGACTTTTCTAAAAAATCTATTTACCCCTAATTTTGTTAAGTTTGAAGGTGTTCGCCCAATAAATATTTACCTTTTGCGAGTGCTTTATTTTTTAATGTTGGCATTTATGGCAACGGATGCTTGGAAGATGATTTTCACGCACGAAGGACCATTAGACCGTTTTCGTGGAATTGCAGTTTGCGTCTGGGCTGCCTACGGAACATTGTCATTATTCGGATTGATTCATCCGCTTAAATGGTTGCCGATTGTGTTATTTATGATTTTTTATAAAACACTTTGGCTTATTGTAGTTGCATATCCTTTATGGCGAACAAATCAATTAGCTGGCTCGCCGTCAGATGAAATGGCAAATATTTTTATCGCTGCGCCTTTTTTGATTCTCATTGTGCCTTGGAAATATGTTTTCAATACTTACATTATGGGTAAAAAATTGCCAAAAAAGATCTAAACCTGTAACATTCCGTGTCTAAAACAGCCGATCTCCCAAATTAAACTAATCGGCTAAAAAATCCCCAATCCGCAATCCAAAATCCCCAATCCAAAATCGAAATGGGCGTGGCGGGACTCGAACCCACATCAAGACTGTTTAGAAGACAGTTCCAAAATCCAGTTATGGTTACACGCCCGAAAATTTAAGTAAAAAGTAAAAAGATTGAACTTAAAATAAAAGGTCAACCGTAATCGTTGATAAAAAGTAGTATTTTCATAATTTTCAAATGGACATTGTTGGTATCGCGCCAACCTTTCAATCTTTTCAGAATTGCACTAATCTATCTCAGTTAAATGTCCAAAAATAAACGGGAATGACGGGACTCGAACCCGCGATAACTCGATAGACAGTCGAGCGCATTAAGC
>JANOEF010000284.1:0-17467 GCA_031413075.1 Acidobacteriota bacterium
CAAATTTTTGGGTCTGTAAAAGATGATTTTCGATTTGGTCTGCTTCAATCGGAGCAAAACGCACTGTTTGACAACGGGAGCGAATCGTTGGCAGCAGCGTATTTGGACGCGAGGTAACCAAAAAAATATGCGAGGTCAGCGACGGCTCTTCGAGTGTTTTCAAAAGAGCATTTGAGGCTTCGGTATTCATTTTATCCGCGTTGTCTATGATAAAAAAACGTGCTTTGGATTCGTAAGGGCGAAAATTTGATTCGACTTCCAGTGCCCGAATCGCGTCAATTAAAATATTATTTTTATAAGCCGTGACAAGTCCGATGTCCGAATGTTCGCTGAAGAAAACCCGTTTGAATTCGTCCTTGTTTTTGTCAGTTACCTTCGGAAGATTGAATTTATCGGCCCGGCGGCAGGCTCCGCAATCATCGCAAGCCTCGCCGTTTTGAGGAGTTCGACAAGCGAAGGATTTGGCTAACTCGAGCGCGAAGAGTTTTTTTCCGACACCGTTTTCACCGGTCAAAAGCAGGGAATTGGGCAAACGCTGATTACTCAGCAAACGCTGAAAAATTGTCTTAATCTGATTATTTCCGATGAGTTTATCGAACATTTTGAACTTAATTGTAAATGGTTAAGGCGTAATTGTGAAAACGCGAGTCTGAATTTTCCAAAAGAAAAACTTCATTTTTTCAGATAATTGGTCAAAACTTCGAGAGATTTGGCATGCACTTCTTCAACTGAGGCGGTGGCATCAATAACCCGAAATCTCTTGGGTTCTCGGGCAATAATGTTGAGATAGGCTTCACGCACCCGTTGATAAAATTCTGAGTTCTCTTTATCCAAACGATTTTTGAGTTCACCCATTTGATCACGTTTATTGGTGCGTTGGAGCGACATTCCGACAGGCAAATCAAAAAAGAGGGTTAAATCAGGTTTGAGTCCGCTGGTCGCCAATTTGATGACTTGTTTGATAATCGGATCGGAAAAACCGCGTCCGGCGCCCTGATACGCGGCCGTTGCATCGGCGTAGCGATCCGAGATAACGATTTTCCCTTCGGCCAGCGCCGGTTTGATCAAAAGTTCAACGTGCTGAGCTCGATCAGCAGCGTAACAAAGGAGTTCGGCCATCGGAGTCACATTTTCTTCGGTGTCCAGAAAAGCCTCGCGCAAACGGCGGCCAAGCGGCGTCCCGCCAGGTTCCTGGGTTTTTACCACATTAAATCCTCGAAAACGCAAATCATCTGCTAGCAAGCGCAACTGAGTTGACTTGCCGCTTCCGTCAATTCCTTCAAAAGTGATGAATTTACCGCGCAAAATTATTATTCAGGACTCTTTTTTCGCTCAACCGAAATGGTTGAAATGGCGTGTTTGAAGACTAAGAAATCTTGTCCGCCGACATCGAGTAAAACTGAGAACTTATCAAAACTTTTGATTCTGCCGCTAATGGTCGAACCGTGTAAAAGATGGATAATAATCGAATGTTTTTCTCGACGTGCAGTATTCAGAAAAGCGTCTTGGATATTTTGGGCAGAAGATTTTTCCATTACTGTTTCTCGTTTATTTTCTTAAATTTAAGATACTCAAAATGATTATAGCAAATTTCACTTGACTGACAAGACAAAAACTCCCGGACACTATAAATCTAATATTTTCCATAGTTCGGCTCGAGTCTTTTCCTCGTTTCCAAAGCCATCTAACCAGATTACTTTTTCTTTGTGCCGGAACCAGGTTAATTGCCGTTTGGCATAATTTCTGACATCTTGTTTGGTCTGTTCAATTGCGCTTTGAAGTGTTCTTTGTCCCTCCAAATATTCACATACCCGGCGATAACCATGTGCGCCAAGTGCATTAGTTTCATCGTTTAGGCCTCGCTCACGCAAAAGTTTCACTTCTTCGACCAACCCGTCGGCAAAGTGTTTTTCGGCGCGCCGATTGATCTGCTGATAAAGTAAATTTCGGGGCGGGTTGAGGGCAAAAATCGTGATTCTGTCGGCAAATTCGGGCGGCGTCGCACGTTTTGGCTGGAGTTCTGAGAAACGAATCCCGGTCTGAAAAAAAACTTCGAGCGCCCTCATCACCCTCACATAATCACGCGGAAAAAGATTTGCAGCCGACAAGTCATCAATCCGGCGTAACATTCTGTGCAAATGCTCTGCGCCTTTGATTTCTTTAATGCTTTTTAATTTTTCGCGCAATTTTTCATCCGTTTTGGGACTTTCGAAAAAAGGCTGGCGGAGGGCGCGAAGGTAAAACCCGGTTCCGCCAACCAGAATCGGAATGTTTCCCCTCGATTCAACCTCGGAAATCTTGATGGTCGCCTCTGCGGCCCAATCCGCAGCTGTGTAATTAATTTCTGGCGAGACATAATCTAACAAGTGATGCGGCACTCCACGCATTTCTGCTTCGGTGATTTTAGCGGTGGCGATCCAAATTTCCCGGTAAATCTGCACCGAATCGCAATTGATGATTTCGGCATTGCCGAGTTTCAGGGCTAGGTCAAGACTGATCTCCGTTTTGCCCGAAGCTGTCGGTCCAACGATTGAATAGATTGGTTTTAGAGTTTGAGAAGTCACAGCGAAAAGATTATCACAAAGATCAGCCTGAATAAATTGCCAGGCGAAAGAGCGCCATTAGCAAAATTAGGCTGAGGAGGATGAGCGAGCCGATGATTTGATTACGAGAGAATTTCATTTAGGATTCTGACAGTCAGGCTTAATTATAACTGAGAAAATGAGTTCTGTTAATCAAGTGATTTGATTATCAGCTATACCTGCACCAATTTGCGGATGAACAGGACTTCCACTCTTTCAGGACTTTGCAGTTTTTCAAAAAAACTCGTATTATTTTTCTCACAAGGTAGCATTTTTGTTTCTTTCTTATTATTAACCATTAACCATTAACATTGAACTATTTCAGTTATTTCTCCGAAATTGAAGACACCTTTATTCGTCGGCGCGGGAAAAATCTTTTCCTCAGCCCACTGGACTGGGCGTTAATTGAGGCCTGGCAAGAGCGGGATGTTCCGCTCCATATTGTGTTGCGCGCCATTGAAAAGGTTTTTGATAACTTTGAAAAATCCAAAAAGAAGCGGACTGTCAAAAGTCTGGCTTTTTGCAGCGAAGAGATCGAAGCGCAATACGAAGAGTGGTTGGAAACGCAAGTCGGTAAAAACGGCGATCGCGAAACTGCTGCTCCGGATGATCCGATGTTTTCACGCGAGACCATGGCTGAACATCTGGAAAATCTTGAACACACCCTGAAAAATATTAAAACGAGTGCAGACGTCTGGTTAGCCGAAACTTTGATCAGAGTTTTGCACCGTTTGAGCGAACTTAAAAACAATTTTACCGAAGCCGAAACGCTGGAAAACGATTTGACTCAGTTAGAAAAATTATTAGACGAAAGTTTATTGGAAAATGCCGGAAATGAAAATTTCGGCAAACTCAAAGCCGAGACTCAAAAGGAACTTAACCAATATCAAAAACAGATGGAGACAGAGGTTTATCAGCGAACTTTTGATCTGCTGCTGTTGAAAAAGTTGCGATCAGAGAGAGGCATCCCCAGATTAAGTCTTTTTTATTTGTGAGGAGAGGGAAATATGAAAAAAATATTTTGGCTGATAATTTACATTTGTTTATTAAATTCGTTATTTGCTCAAAAATCGGTTTCGACTAAAACCACACAGTTTGATTACGGGGATTTTGTCGGAAAGGTCTATTCCAATAAATATTTTAATTTGAAGTTCACTTTTCCTGAAAACTGGATTATTCAGCCCAAATCCGAAGGCGATGATTCCATTAAACTCGGGCAAACCGTTATCAAAGGGAAAAATGCACAAACCCAGAAATTGATAAACCAAGCGGATAAGAAACTAAAAACGCTTTTTTTGATTGATTCTGATACCAGCGCGGGTGGCGGTTATACCCGGGTTATCTGCGTGGCTGAAAAGCTAAACCCAATCTATAAAATAAATACTGGAACCAAATATATTCAGGAATTATTGAGAAGTCTGAAATTGATGGTTCTCCCGCCGGGCTACATTTTATCGAAAACAGCAAAAATTGATACCTTTGGGAAAAATAAACTTGCCTATTACGACACGGAATATTCGGTCATACTCCAAAGAGGCTATGCCACCGTAAAAAATGGCTACGGCGTTTTGTGTCATATTACCTATACCAACCAGGCAGATTTAGAAATTTTTCGACAGATTATCAGTGAAGGTAATTACAACTTTGCCGAAGGACAATAAAATGAACAAAATGGTCTGGACAATTCCCTTTTATCAAGATTTAGCCCGCAAGACCAAGCCCCGTTTACCAAGGCCATGACCCGAATGACGCCGTTGTTGGGCGGTTATAAAGTGCTTCCCGGAAGTGCGCCGGAAAATTCAAATCTCCGGATTGTGGTCGAAAATCTGTCCGCTGTCCCAAAAATTAAAACGAGTCAGGATTATCTGAGCGCGATGCTCAAGACGATTAAACTGACCGAATTGCCGCCTAAGTTTTGGGTTTCAGATATCAAAAACGAATTGATTGACGAAAAAATGATTGATTACCTCGAAATCAAATACTTGAACAGTCACAAGCGAAGCTATGTTATTATCAAAAAACGATTTGCTGTTTTGATAACAATTGACGCCTACAACCAGGCAGATTTTGACGCGCTTCATCAGGTTTTAGCAGAAATTGATTTAGATTATAAAAAATAACCTTGCCTCGGGCAAAAGTTAGTCGGTATCCAAGTCAATTAAATAACAAGTTCGTAAAATTTAACGCTTCGGTTTGTTTTAACCAAAAACTGTGGTAAAAAAAACCAACGTTTTAATCAATAAATAAGGAGAAAAAATATGGATTATCAGTCAGGTGCGGTAAGTCCCATCGAAAGTATTCAAAAAGGGTGGGACATCATTAAAAATGATTATTGGGTTTTCTTTGGAATGACGGCAGTATCAGTTGTAATATTAATTGTGGCATCTTTGATTATTGGATTTATCAATAATATCATTACCGGTGCGATTGCCGCAGTTTTTGGCATGGCGGTCAGTAACGCCGGCGATGTCGCTAAAGCCTCCTCGGTCATCATTCCTCAGCTCATCTCATTAGTGATTAGTATATTTACCAACATTATCGTGGCAACGGTTTCAGGGGCCTTATTTTGCGGGATTTATTCTGCCTTGTCCCGAAAAGCAAATACCGGAGTGGTCGAATTCGGAGACTTATTTACCGGCTTTGAAAAGATTCAAGCATGCCTAATTGTTGCGGTAGTTACATCTCTCATTGGATTCGTAGTCGGGATCGTGATGTTATTGGGCGGCGCGGCCGTCGGGGTTGGCGCTTTCAGTGCGGGAATGCTCATCCAAAATGGAAAGCTAAATCCGGCGCTGATTGGCGGAGTCCTCGTGGCAGCTTTCATCTTTATGCTCATTTCGCTTATCATTAATTTAATCATTACGGCTCTCACGATGTTCGTTTATCCGTTAATCGGCGAGCGCAATCTGGCTGGAATCGAAGCTATTTTGTTAAGCATCAAAAGCGGATTCAGTAATATTATTGGGCTTGTCCTGTTAGTCATTTTGACTTTCTTGATGGCTATTGGCGGGGCATTGGCCTGTTTGGTCGGGATTTTATTTGTCGCACCGATTATTTATGCTGCATATTTTGCCGCCTATCAAAGCGTGTTTGGCCCGATGAGAGGTGGAGGTTTCCAAAATCCGCCGCCGCCGCCGAGTTTTTGATAAGCGGAACGAATTCGGAAATTAGTCCCTAACATTCTAAAAGTTAAGTCGGTAATATTTTTTGAGTAATTCAAATAAATTTGGCAAAATCGCGGATGTAACCATCGAAAGAATCGTGCCTAACGGCTACGGTTTGGCTTTTGCTGACGGCTTAACTTTTTTTGTGTCTTTAGCAGTCGCGGGTGATCGGGTTCGGGTCAAAATCAATCAACAAAAAGGAAAATTGGCCTTTGCCGAGATTGTCGAAATACTCGAACCAGGTTCGGCCAGAGTCGAGCCTAAATGTCAGTATTTCGGTATTTGCGGTGGTTGCGATTTTCAACAGATGTCATATCAGGCACAACTCACGGCCAAAGTCGGCATCATCCATGATTCTCTGAAACGCCTCGGGAAAATTGATTTTCAAGGCGAGATTCCGATTATTTGCAGTCCGCTCGAGGTGGGCTATCGCGCCCGGGCACAATGGCACGCTCACACCCGGACCAAAAAATTGGGCTATTTCAAACGCAACTCGCACCACCTCATTGAGATTGAAAATTGTCCGGTTTTGACGGATGAATTACAAAATAAATTGATTGATTTGCGGCAAAATCTGAACTGGGCGGAATTTTGGGCGGAGAACGTCGAAATTGAAACGGCCAGTTCTCATGAAAAAGTCTCGATTTATTGCCCGGAAATTATCGAACCCACCGCCGAACTTTTGTTCGAGACCAAAAATGAGCGGTATTTTTACGACGCTCACACTTTTTTTCAGGGAAATCCATTTTTAATTGAAGATTTGATAGAGGCGGCCACGCGCCATGCCGAAGGTCAGACGGCATTAGATCTTTATTGCGGGGTCGGACTTTTCACTTTGCCGCTGGCACGAAAATTTAAACAAGTTTCAGGCATCGAGACCAACGAAAAATCAATCGGATTTGCCCGCCGAAACGCCGAACAGGCGAGAATCATGAATGTTGAGTTTTTCAATCAAAACGTCAGCCATTGGCTAACCGAAAACACTTCTCAAAAGGCTGATTTTATTTTACTTGACCCGCCTCGGACCGGTGCGGAAAAGGAGACTATTGAGGCAATTTTACAACTTAAACCGACTCAGATTTCTTATGTTTCCTGCGACCCGGCCACTTTAGCCCGCGACTTAAAGTCGTTGAGCGAAGCTTACCGCATCGAATCAATCACGGCTCTGGATTTGTTTCCCCAAACACATCACGTTGAAACGATTGTGAGAATCAAACTTAATAACTAAACTTTTTACCCTCGGCGAACGTTTATTCAAACAATGATTTGAATTATTTGGGGGAACTAAACTAAACTTTGAGATATGGCTAGAAAAAAGAACGAAACATCCGAGACAAATGAAGCGATTGCCAAGAGCAATTATGTCCGTTGTCGCTTTTGCGGACAGAAAAATGCCGTAAAAAGTGATTTTGAAAATGGTCAGGCTGTTTGCGGGCGCTGCAAACTCCCGCTTTCCAACCAACCGCATAAGAAATTTGCCGAATTAAGTAAGCATGACTATGTCCATCCGGCTGACAGCAAAGCACTGGCGGCGCTGAAAGCGATTCCGGGCGTGGATTCCGCACTGAAAAAATTTCTCTCCGTGACTTTTGAATCGGCGATGCGAGTGAACTTTATGGCGAGTTCGGTCAAAATCACTCCGACCCAATATCCGGATCTGCATGCTAAACTGCAAATCGCCTGCACTACTCTCGGGGTTGATATGCCGGACTTTTTTCTGCAACAAAACCCGCTGGTTAATGCCTTTACCTTTGGGATGGAAAAGCACGTCATTGTTTTGCATTCGGCTTTGATCGAGCGGCTCACGGACGAAGAAATTTTAGCGGTAATTGCCCACGAAGTCGGTCATATTCACGCCCAGCACGCACTCTATTTAACGGCCGCCAGACTTTTCGAACTTTTGATGAAGGCTGGAATGTCGGCTATTCCGGGCGGCGAGATTGCAAAATTTATTCTGAATGCGACGGTCAGCAGTGCCTTGCTGGCGTGGGCGCGCCGGGCAGAACTTTCGTGTGATCGGGCCGCCTTGCTGGTTGTGCAGGATCCGCATGTCGTCGGTCGAACAATGATGAAGCTGGCCGGCGGAAGTTTTGCGTCTAAGCTCGATTACGACGAATTTCTGAAACAAAGCAAGGAGTTCAAACAGCTTTGTGACGAAAATCAATTGGATAATTTTTGGGCTAATATCATCAACGCGGGACAAACTCATCCATTCCCGATTTGGCGCGTTTCCGAAATCATAGACTGGTATGAAAAAGGAGAATACGCCGAGGTGATGAAAAAGGCTTAAAAGTGAAAAGGTGAAAAGGTGAAAAAGCGAGTTGAAATTAGACAATTCGCTTTTTCACTTTTAGTTATTTTAGAATGCTAATCGTATTTACAACTACTTCAACTTTGGCCGAAGCCGAAAGCCTGGCTGAGAAAATCGTAGCGGCAAAAATAGCGGCCTGCGTCCAAGTTTTGCCTCAAATGAAATCATTTTATTTTTGGGATGGAAAAGTGCAAAATGAGGCGGAACATTTACTTTTGATAAAAACTCTCCCCGCCAAATACTCTGAACTGGAAACGTTCATCCAATCCCATCACAGCTATCAGGTGCCGGAAATCGTTGCCGTTTCTGCCGAACAAGTCTCGGACGTCTATCTCGACTGGATGACGGAAAGTTTATCGGCAAGAGTTGAAAAAGACGAGATCGAAATTTGACCGGCCATTTATTCTGTGTGGTAACCTTTACCATTGATATCAACGTCACAGGTTTTAATGATGAAATCAACTGCATCCTGAGGCGAATCGGTGAGGTGCATCAAGCCTAAATCCTCCGAATTTATCATTTTTTCGTTAAGCATGGTTGAAGTGATCCATTGGAGCAGACCGCGCCAATATTGCGAATTAAACAAGACCACCGGAAAATTGCGGATCTTGCGGGTTTGAATGAGGGTTAAGGCTTCGAACATTTCGTCCATCGTTCCAAAACCGCCGGGAAAAATCAGGTAAGCATTACTGTATTTAATGAACATCGTCTTGCGGACAAAGAAATACTTAAAGGTTAATGATTTGGTTTGATAAGGATTCGGAATTTGTTCAAAAGGCAGTTCGATATTACAACCGATCGAGGTTTTTTTTGCATCATAAGCGCCGCGGTTAGCGGCTTCCATAATGCCGGGACCACCGCCGGTGATGACTTCAAACCCGGCTTCAGCTAATAATTTGCCGGTTTCGCGAGCGGCAATATAATTCGGATCACCTTCTTTGGTGCGAGCCGAGCCGAAGACCGAAACGCCCCGGGTGACGGTGCCGAGCGAATCAAAACCGCCGACAAATTCGCCCATGATCCGAAAAACCCGCCACGAATCAGACGCTTTAAATTCGTCCTGCAGTTCGGGCGAACGCAAGAGAGCTTCGTCTTCGGTAGTTTGCCAATACGATTTCTTTTCGTTTTTGATAGCTTCGGCGACGGTAATCGGTTCGGTCACGATAGTTTTAGTTTTTTTCGATTTGTTGGTTTTGGCCATTTTTATTTAAACCCCGATAATATTAAATCCGCAATCAACATAAATCGTTTCGCCCGTGATGGCAGACGCTAGATCGCTGACTAAAAAAAGGGCGGTGTTGCCGACTTCGCGCGCCTCGACATTGCGCCGTAATGGTGCCCTTTCGGCAATATGAGTGAGCATCGCACCCATATTTTTTACTCCGCGAGCCGAGAGAGTGTTGATCGGACCGGCACTGATGGCATTGACCCGAATATTATGTTTGCCCAAATCTTCGGCCAGATACCGGGCCGATGATTCGAGTGCGGCTTTGGCGACCCCCATCACGTTGTAGTTTTGAACCACCTTTTCCGCTCCGTAATAGCTCATGGTGACGATACTGCCGCCATCTGTCATCAGCGGCATTGCGGCCAGCGCCACTTGCGGGAGCGAATAGGCACTAATTTCCAAAGCAGTCAAAAAAGCCTCGCGGGAAGTCGTCACAAATTCGCCGTCGAGGGCTTCGCGTGGGGCAAATGCAATCGAATGAATGACAAAATCAAGTTTCCCATATTGCTTTTTTACCGCCCTGAAAGCCGATTCGACTTCTTCTTGATTACTGACATCGCAACCAACTACCAACGAGTTATCCATCTCGGCAGTTAATTTTTCGACATTTTCTTTCAAGCGCTCGCCCTGATAAGTAAAAGCCAGTTGAGCCCCGTTTTCGTAACACGATTGAGCGCATGCCCAAGCAATTGAGCGCTTGTTAGCCACCCCAAAAATTATTCCAACTTTATCTTTCAGCATAGTTTTAGAAGGAGAAAAGTATCAGAAAACTTCAATTACAATAACGCCAAATAACGTCAACTAAGCAGGTCAGCAAAAATTTTGCGACAGATTGAAAATCAAGAAAAGTTTGCAAATAGTTGATTAATTTTGGTTTTAGGGTTTTATTTATTGTCCATTGTCAATTGTGCATTGGTGCTTATATCAACGACTTAATTAATTGACACGCAAAAACTTAATTAACTATAAGATAAAAAAGTGATAGGCGACAAGTGACAAGCTTGAAAAATTGAATTGGATTTTTGAATTTGAGAATGGTAAAAGTAAAAATATCAATTTACAAAACACTTAATCACAAATCACCCGGCGGTTAAAAATCTCTAAGCTGCAAAAGTTTTCTGCAAAGTTTCAAAATCAAACCAGGTTATTTCGACATCTACCGGAGTATTGGCAAATCTGTCGGAGATGGTTGAACGCAATTGGGTTTCGTCCGCCTGATCAAGTTGGGTGACTAAAGCCAACAATAGCACCAGTTTGGTGTGCGGGCGGATTTTTCTCAGAATCCGTTTGGTGGAATCAATTTTTTTCAGAATAGAATTAATTTTATCCTGTGAAATATCAGGCGCCACCAAGAATGAAACCTCGATGCATTTGATTAAATCCTGATTGATTAAAACCGCATCAAACTCTGCTCTTTCAAGTGATAAATGACGTTTAAGGGAAACGTCCGTGTCCTGCTCAATGTTTCGCAGTGCCAAATCCTCCGCCACAATATAGGCCGAACGCAAATCGCTCATTTGACTCTCAGGGATTCCCAAAATATCCGAAAGCTCATTAACTTCGCGGTTTAATTTCAACTGCTGTTTTTCGGGCGACATTATTACCCATGGAACTTCGTCATCTTTTTCATTGACAAAAAGTTTGCGAAAATGGCGCAAGATTAACCAAATTGATAAGAGCAGCCCGAAGATCGGAAAAATCGCTAAAAACCCGATAAAGACCCATTTTTGAGCCGAATCAAGATGCGCTGACGACAGACTGAAACCAATACTGACGGCGATTGAAACTAAGACAATTAACGCCGTGATCAGCGTCAGATAATTTCGGGAAGGATTAATAAATTCCAGCAAAGAAACTTTGTTACGATTTGTCATTTTCGCTATTTGTTGAACTATTGGAGATAAACTGATAATAAACCTAAAAATCCGTAATTAAAAGTCAGTTAGCACATTTTTTCCTGACCGAGTCCGGAAAAGTTGCTTGGATTTGAAATTATCTGAAGATTCCGGGGAGGTCCTGGTTTTGAGTTGCTTATCCGGCACCTCCGCTTTTAAGATGTTGTTTGACAATGATTTCAGCCGACCCGGCAGTGGGTTATGGGGTGACCGGCAACTGAGGTCAAAAATAGTTTCAGGAGATCCAAATTTTAGATTTTAGATTTTGGTTTTTGGATTTTCCCCCGATCCGAAGCTTGAAGGTGGGTTAAATTGCCGATTTTGCTTCCGATCATTGAAGATTTTTTGCGGTTTGAATTGTTTTTAAAAGTCAGTTTCATGCAGTCAACCCCAAACAGTTTTTAATTAAGCAGGTCAGCAAATGTTTGGCGACAGATTAAAAATCAAGAAAAGTTTGCCAATAGTTGAGTAACCTTGGTTTTTGGGTTTTCATCATTGTCCATTGTCCATTGTAAATTGTGCATTGGTGCTTAATTGGATCTATTGAGTTTAGAAATACGGAAAAGATTATGGAAAACAAATTTATTATCGCCATAGATCAGGGCACGACGAGTTCGCGGACGGCTCTTTTCGACCGGCATGGTCAATTACTTGATATGGCTCAAGAGGAGTTTGAGCAGATTTATCCGGCTTCAGGTTGGGTCGAACATGATCCGGACGAAATATTAAAAACTCAATTCGAGACGTTCACGGCAGTTATTTCTAAAAATAAGATCAGTCCCGCTGAAATCGCGGGCATCGGCATCACGAATCAACGTGAAACGACTGTTATTTGGGATAAAAAGACGGGTCAAGCGATTTATAACGCGATTGTCTGGCAAGATCGGCGGACTGCACCTCTTTGTGAAGAACTCAAAAGCGCCGGTTTAGAAAATCATGTCCGTGAGGCGACCGGACTGGTCATTGATTCTTATTTTTCGGGAACAAAAGTTAAATGGCTCCTCGACAATATTGAGGGGGCACGCGAAAAGGCGGAGCGCGGCGATTTGCTTTTCGGCACTATTGACACCTGGCTGGTGTGGCATCTGACTAAAGGCAAAATTCACGCCACGGATTATTCAAACGCTTCACGCACAATGCTTTATAACATCAGAGAATTAAAATGGGATGACACTTTGTTGACTGCTTTGAATATTCCGCACTCAATTTTGCCCGAGGTTAAACCGTCGGGGCATCATTTTGGCGACTACGAATTAGACGGGGTAAAAATTCCGATTGCGGGAATCGCCGGCGATCAGCAAGCCGCCCTTTTCGGTCAAGCCTGTTTTGAAGCCGGGATGGCCAAAAATACTTATGGAACGGGCTGTTTTATGCTGATGAATACCGGACAAAAGATTCAGTATTCTAAAAACGGATTGCTGACGACGATTGCCTGGGGGCTCGACGACCAGGTTTATTACGCCCTCGAAGGCAGTGTCTTTATTGCCGGAGCCTCGGTTCAATGGTTGCGGGATGGTTTGAAATTTTTCGACTCGGCGGCAGAATCTGAAAAAATGGCGTTGACGGTTGTGGGCGATAATCCGGTTTATGTAGTTCCGGCTTTTGCCGGGTTGGGCGCGCCGTATTGGGATATGTATGCGCGCGGAGCGGTTTTTGGGCTCACCCGCGACACGGGTCAGAATCACATTATCAGAGCAACTTTGGAATCAATTGCCTATCAGACCAAAGACATTCTCAATGCGATGCAGGAAGATTCCAAAATTGAACTCGCCAGGCTAAAAGTTGATGGCGGAGCCTCAGCCAATAATTTTCTGATGCAGTTCCAGGCGGATATTCTTAACACCACCGTAGAGCGGCCCGAAGTCATCGAATCAACCGCGCTCGGTGCGGCGTATCTGGCCGGCATTACGGTTGGACTGTGGAAAAAAGAGGACATCCCCAAAAATCGAAAAATTGAAAAACTGTTCGAGCCGACTTTTGATGAGGCAACCCGTACCAAACTTTATAACGGTTGGAAAAAAGCCGTCAAACGCACGATGAATTGGGAAAATGAGTAGTTGAGCGGCACCGGAAGTTAGATTGAAAAAAAGAGAATTGCAGACCAATGAGCAACATCTATCTGGAATTCTCTTTTTTTACTAGCAGCAAACCGTTTACGCCGAAATGCTTCTCTCAAACGGAATATCGTCAAAATGGGTCATCGTTTTAAAAGCTTTGAAGCGCGCATTAATTTCAGGATAATCGAGCGCATCAACCCGTTCAGTGCCAAATTTTTCGACGTTAAACGAAGCCATCACCGAGCCGTAAATCATCGCCCGGCGCAAAACCTCATCGGTAATTTCCTTCTGGCTGGCAATGTAGCCCATAAAACCGCCGGCAAAAGTATCGCCCGCACCGGTCGGGTCAAAAACGCTTTCGAGCGGGTAGGCCGGGCAAACAAAATAGGAATCTTTAGTGAAAAGCGTGGCGCCGTATTCGCCGCGTTTGATAACGACGGCTTTCAACCCAAAATCCAAAATCGCCTGGGCCGCTTTGTGAATATTCGGTTCATCGGTCAGCTGCCGCGCCTCGGCATCGTTAATGATAATGCAGTCAACGGCTTTGATGGTTTCGACGAGCGCTTCTTTCATCGAAGAAATCCAGAAATTCATCGTGTCCATCGCCACAAATTCGGCTTTGGGACATTGTTCACGAACTTCTTTTTGGAGCATTGGCAAAATATTTGCCAGGAAAACGATGCGCGAATTTTTCGATTCGTCTGATAATTTCGGCTGAAATGTTTCAAACACATTCAATTGCGTGTCGAGGGTGTGCGCCGTGTTCATATCGTAATCATAACGACCACTCCAAAAGAATGTTTTGCCGTCCGGCACGACCTCGATATCGTCTGTATTGATGTGATGACGCTCGAAAACTGCCCATTCTTCATCACCAAAATCACCGCCGACCACGCCGACCGCTCGAACTTTAGTAAAAAAACTGGCCGAAAGCGAAAAGTGCGTTCCGGCACCGCCCAAAATTTTATCGCGCTTGCCAAATGGTGTTTCCAAAGCGTCAAACGCAACCGAACCGACAACTGTTAAAGACATATTTTTATAGAAATTACCTGATGATTAATATTGTTAGATAAACACAAAGACACAGAATATCACAAAACTTTTGTGACCGAAAATTAAGGCGATGGTTTGAATTTATGATTTTACTCGCCAGGGCGGATTTTTACGGTTTTCGCCGCCGTAAAACAGGCAAATTCTATTTCCACAGGGGTCGTTGAGAGAGGCTTCGCGCCAAAGCCAGGTTTGATCAATGGGCTCAGATTCAAAGATCAGCCCAAGTTCTGTGAGGCGTTTAACTTCCTGGTCCAAATTTTCGCATTCAAAATAGATGACGATATTTGATGAAAGGGAATTGGCGTCAGATTCGTGAATCGAAAGAGTTGAATCACCGTCAGGACAGGTCAAACGAACATAACGGGGCGCGGAATCAACAATTAAACGGAGTCCGAGTTTTTGATAAAACTCAATCGTCTCAGTTGGTTTGGTCGAATAAATCGTAATTTGATTGAGGTTCATTTCAGATAACTTTCAAATCTTTCAAAACATCAAATTCACTCGGTAAATCCCACAACCAATCAGTTTTGAGCCAAAAATCTTTAATAATTTTCGAGTGATAAATTCCGTCTGTAACTTCGGCTAATTGATAACGCCCGGCTTCATCCAAACAATAAAACTCGGCAATTTTACTTTCGTAATCAATCAGCCAATATTCTCTGATTCCGATTTCTTCATATTCCCAAAACTTTTCAAATTTGTCGCGTTCAACGCTATCGGGCGAGACAATTTCAATTACCAAATCCGCCCCGCCGTCTAAAAATGTCGGCTTGATTTTGCCCAGATTTTCGTTTGCTACAAAAATTAAATCGGGTTCGCGTCCGCGTGACATTTTGGTTCGCATCGCAAACCGGGAGCCTAAAACTTTGCCAAGATTGTGTTTAGCGACATAAAGACTAAGGACAGATAATAACCAGCGAAATAAATCTTCGTGTGAGAATGAACAAGACATATATTTGACGATTCTGCCGTCAATCCACTCGATATTACGTTCTTCCATGCGGGTAAATTCTTCAAACGTAACCTTGGGCGGCAAAGTGACGGTTTTAGACGATTCAGGTTTTTCGAGCAATGTGGGCATATTCAAGAATTTTACAGTCAAGGGGAATTTTATCAAACAATTATTTTTTAGCTTGCAACAGTTTTAGCTGTTTTTCTGTCTCGCCGATATATTTGCTGTTCGGGTATTTGTCCTTGATCATGGTGAAATAAACGGTTGCATCTTCGCGTAATCGTTCGGGCGAGAATTTTTTCTTTTCCTCATCATCTTTTAAGACTAACAATTGTTTGCCTTTGCCGTTAGCCAGATAAACGCTGCTCATCGCCGCAATATAAAGAAACTCGTCCATACCGGAAAAATCGGGGTTGGCGGCCAAAGTTTCTTCGAAGCGCATGAGGACGGCTCTGTAAGCCTTTTTGAGTTTGTAATACTGCCAGGCTACTTCTAAATTATGCTTGGCATCGGCTTCTAAAATCGGATCACGCTGAATCGGCGGATCGGTTGGTTTTTGAGCAAAAGTTGACGCTGCAAAAGACAAAAACAGGAAACAAAAAACGATAAGTGCTTTTTTCATACAATATTATTGATGCGATGAAGCCGAAAATAGTTTGTCTATTTTATCAATTCCGCCAAAATAGCATCAACATTTTTCTTGGCGTCACCAAATAACATTCGCGTATTTTCCTTAAAGAACAGAGGGTTTTCGACCCCGGCGTAACCGCTGGCCATGCCCCGTTTCATGACGATGGTAAAACTCGCTTTCCACACTTCTAAAACCGGCATTCCCGCAATCGGACTGTTTGGATCATCCAGAGCGGCCGGATTGACCGTGTCATTGGCACCGATCACAAGCACCACGTCAGTCTCGGGGAAGTCGGCGTTGATTTCGTCCATTTCCAACACGATGTCATAGGGAACTTTGGCTTCCGCCAAGAGGACGTTCATATGTCCGGGCAAACGGCCGGCGACGGGATGAATTCCAAAGCGCACATCGGTTTTCCGGTCGCGTAATTTTTTGGTGATGTCGGCCACGGCGTGTTGAGCCTGCGCGACCGCCATTCCATAACCGGGAACGATGATGACGTGTCTGGCACTTTTCAAAAGGTGAACAGTTTCTTCGACCGAAATCGGTGTCACTTCGCCTTCGGGTTGTTGGCCAGAAGCGGGGGTGGTTCCGCCGGTTGAACCGAATCCACCGGCGATGACGCTGATAAAGGAGCGATTCATAGCCTTGCACATAATGGCCGAAAGAATCGCACCACTTGAACCGACAAGGGCGCCGGTGACAATCAGCAGATCGTTAGAAAGCATAAATCCAGCCGCCGCCGCCGCCCAACCCGAATAGCTGTTGAGCATCGAAACCACTACCGGCATATCGCCGCCGCCGATCGCCATGACCAAATGAACGCCCAGCACCGAAGCGATTCCGGTCATCATCAAAAGCGGAGTTAAGCCGTCCGGATTGTTTACAAATTGATAGCCCAGAAAAACACAGGCGACGAGCATCACGAGGTTCAAAAGATGTCTGCCGGGCAGCATCAGCGGTTTACTCGAAATTATCGCTTTCAATTTACCGAAGGCGATGATCGAACCGGTAAAAGTAATTGCTCCGATGAAGACCCCGATAAACACTTCTATTTCGTGAATCGTCTTTTCGGCCGGAATCGTGAACGCTTTATGCTGGAGATGGCTTCCGATGCCGACCAGAACCGCTGCCAATCCGACAAAGCTATGCAGGATCGCTACCAGTTCAGGCATTGAAGTCATCGCCACCCGCGAAGCCAAAACTGCCCCGATAATTGAACCGACTACCAATGTCGCGACTAAAACGCCATACCCGGTGCCCGTCACCTCATTACTGAGGGCGACTGCCACGACCGCGATAATCATTCCGATAATCCCGAAAAGATTTCCGCGTCTCGAAGTTTCGGGATTGGATAATCCGCTTAAACTTAAAATAAAAAAAGCACTTGCAACGATATATGCAACAGTTAAAAGATTATTTGAAATCATCGTTTGTTAATTGTTAATTGTTAATTGTTAGTGATTGCCTTAACAATTATCCATTACTTCTGAAACATTTTGAGCATTCTTTGGGTGACTAAAAACCCGCCCGAGATATTAATGGTGCCGATTAAAATTGCAATCGCGCCTAAAATTGTGGTGGCTGAATCGAG
>JANOEF010000285.1:0-5342 GCA_031413075.1 Acidobacteriota bacterium
GCTCCGCTTTCAACCTCAATGACAATTAAATTTGAGATTTTTTTCTGATTCGAGGTTTGTTCAACAGTGGCGATTTTTTTTCCGTCAAACGACCACGCCGGAAATCCTGACCGATAAAGCGTGTTTGGCGAATCCCGCCAAATCAATTCTTTTTCCTGGTTGGTTTCAAGATTTTTGACCATCAAAATCCATCTCGATTGTGGCGGAGAAAATCTCATAAAGGCGATTTTTCGCGCATCCGGCGAAATTCCGGGAGTGCTCCAAACATTTTCGGCAATTTTGCGGGCATTTCCGCCGAAACGTGAAACTTGGAACAAACTCCCGCCGGCATCAAAACTTGTTTCATTGCGAAAATAAATAGATTCATTATCAACCGAAAACTGGAGATTGCCAAAAATCTCGTGCTCGGGAATGTTGAGTTTGAAATTGCTGCCGGTGTTAATGTCTTGTAAATAAATGCTTTCGTCCCGGACGAAGGCAAAAGATTTTCCGTCCGGCGAAATGATTGGAAATGAAATATCGCCCGAAAATGTCAGCTTTTGAAACGAAACATTTTCCAGTGGAGCCGAGGTGGGTTTATGGTCGAAAAGTGAATTGTAGGCAAAGCCAAAAATCAAACTTGCGAAAGTAATGATGCCAAAAGCGGCGAAAACTAATTTGTATTTTTGAAAGTAACTCGGTTGAGCTGGCGGAATCTCGGCAATTTCTATTTTTGCTTCAACTAAAGAATTTTGAGTGATCGGAATAGCAATCCGAAACCCTCGACGCGGAACTGTGACGACGATGCTTTTGCCGTTGGCATCATTTCCGAGCGTCCGCCGGAGGGTGTAAATGCTCTGTGTCAGATTGCTTTCTTCGACAAACGAATCCGCCCAGACCGTCTCCATAATTTCATTTTTGGAGACAATCTTTCCTTGTCTTTCGACCAGCAGACACAAAATATCCAAGACCTTTGGCGGAAGCGAAACACTTTTTTCGCCCTGCCAGAGATGTTTTTCCTCTAAATCAAGCCGAAATTCGCCAAAATTGAATAAATTCTCGCTCCCTTTGCTCATTCTTGATAGTTTCTTGATGAAAAAATGATGGTTTCTTTAGGACTTACCCTGCCTATTCAATTCAAAATGCTAACAGATTTCGAAAATTTTTACGAAAAAATGAAAGTTAAATTTTGGCTAAAAGTGATTTTGTGGGGAGTAAGTATCTTGGCGATGAGCAATTGTAGAGGGAAAACACAGGCGGTCACTTTTGCTGATGTCTGCCAAGAAAATAATCAAACCAAGGTTCACCTCAGAGGTTTTCTCCATTCGTCTCAGGCTACCCCCAACCTCACTTCAAACTCAGCTTTGTTGGTAGAAAACAAAAACGGGACGGGCGGATTTATCAACCTATTATTTGAAACTCCGGAAATGGGGGAGACCAATAGCGAAGTGGAAATTATCGGAACAGTTCTCAAAGATAAAAATTTATGTGTTTTGAAAGTAGAAAAAATCGAAACGCCAGAAGGAGAAAAATGAAGAAAAGTTTATTAACAGTTAGTTTATTAGTGGCATTAGCCATGTCGCTCAATGCTTGTGGTGGTGGGAGCAATTCAAAATGGACTGCCAAGGACAAAGAAAATGCGATCAACAACTGCAAATTCGGGAGAAAAACGGCTGACCCGGCCAAGGTTGAAGTGCTTTGCTCTTGCTACCTGAACAAGGTCATGACACTTAGTCCTGACCCGGTTAAACAAGGCGATATTCCAATGGCCGAAGTCACCAAACTTAATGCCGATTGCGCTAAAGAAGCGGGGTTGTAAAGTAAAAGGCTTCGCAAGGTAAAAGGTGAAAATAAAGAATATGTTTTGATTTGGGTTTCCAGATTTTAGATAAAACGCCTAGTTAACCACCAATCCAAAATCCGAATTCCAAAATCCGAAATCGAAAAAGGAGATAAATAAATGAAGAAAATGATGTTCAGAGGTTTTGTAACAGTTGGAATTTTACTTTCAACTATGTTTTTTGTTCCGATTCAATCAGCCAATCAAGGCCGAGACGACGCAGAACTCAGAGATAGTTACGTCCAAATGCCAGCCCGAATTCAAGAGAATAAAAAAGCCAAAGTGACCGTCAGAGTTAAAAATAACGGCGAGACTACCTGGCGCGGAAAAGGTAAATATATGTTGAAAGTTTATATCCGCAGAGGCCCTTCGGGAACCGGTGTTTATCAAACCGAAGACTTAGCTCCGTATGTCAGATTAGAAGACGATGTGGCGCCGCGCGAGACGCATTATTTCACCTATTATATTGAGGGGCCGAGTCATACCGGAACCTACGAGATCGAATTTTCGATGGCAAATAATAATGAAAGGTTTGGTGATACGGCACGCGCCACCATCCAAGTTTATCGTTAAATCAGCAGAATAGTTGAATGTTTTCTCAAGCAAAGAAAGGAGTTCCAGCTAAATGAAAAAAATAAAGGTGTTTAGTTTTATGATGCTTTGTTGGGCTCTGCCAGTTTCGGCTCAAACCCAAAAATGCTTTGTTAATGCAGGTTTAGAGGATAAACATATTGTCTATCTAACCATTGACGGGACACAGGTGAAAGGTGAGTTTATCATCGAAAAAGGTTACGGGGCTGCTACCACCTATAATTTTAACGGCACAAATTTGAATAACAATTTGAGCATCAATTTTGCCAATGCTAAAATCCCTTATCAACTCCCGCCCAAGGCTAAAAAAGGTGTTTGGCTACTGAAAAAAGTTGGTGAGGTAGAAACTCTGTCAATCAAAATTTACGGCAAAAATTACGAAACGAATAAATATTCAGCTTATTTTGCAACGTATGAATCTTGTGAGCCGAGTTACGAAACTTTAGCTAAAAAAGCGCAGCGCATTAGCTTTGCCAACGGTGCGACTTCCGCGACTGTCAACGTGACTTTAACCGACGAAGCGGATAAAAAGTCCTTTTGGCTCAAGCTGGGCAAAGGGCAAAAATTTTATATCGAAGCCCCCGGTTGCGCGATCGCTATTTATTATCCCGACAAAACTCCTGATTCCGAAGGGGCGATTGACACTTGGGGCGACGATTCTTTGCCGCAAGGCGGCGATTATCTTTTGGTCTTCTCTCCGGCAGGCGTTCCGGGAACTCGTACTATCAGATTTTCGACTAAATAAAGATACAGAAACATTTTATGAATTGAAAAGTTCATTACTTTAATGACACTATCATCAAAGAATGTTTTTGAGGAGAATCTATGAAAAAAATACTAACCATCATGATTGGACTTTTACTGCTTTCGGCTTGTAGTAAACCGGAGCCGGCTGCCAATAATGCAAAGCCGGCGGAAAATAAAGCGGCCAACGCGGCCCCTCAACCGGCGGGAGAGCCAAAACTCTCCGAAGCTAAACCGCCGGCGTTTCAAAGCTCAGCCGCGGATCCAGGCGAGCCGGTTAAGTTTGCTTTTGAAGGTTTTCCGGCCGTTGATACTTCGGCTAAAGCCGGTGAATATGTGCTGGTTCCGTCCTATAACTGGCTGACCGATGCGGTCGAAAAAGGAGCGGATAAGGTGACATTTATCTGGTATGTGCAGAAAATGGCGCAACCTGAAAAAGAGTTTTCGGAAATTCAATTTATGAGTGAACGCAAAAAAGTTCCGAATGCTTACATCGTCCCGATTGCACCCGGACAAAAAGCCAAAAATGGGGATATTTTGCTGACCTGGTGGCAAACCGGTTCAGGAATGGAGCGGGCGATCGTGGTTGATGACAAAGACCCGATTTCGCCCATCGTTCGTTATCTCGATATTGATTACGATAACCCGGCCAAATCGCGCGATAACGTCACTACTATCGGCAAAATGGACGAAAAAATTGTCCCGGATTCTTTTATCGTGTTGAAAAAAGAAATGGAGCCGGGAACGAGTGTGGCGTGCCAGGACGGCGCAAATAAAAAACAGTATCAGGTAATCCGGGTTGGCGGCGACAAAATTTTTGTCAAAGGATTTGCCGGCAAATCATTCGTGGTAGCGAAAAAAGATTGCACCGGAGTTCCGCTGGTGCCGAAGGTGAAAGAAGGCGATCGGGTTTCGGCGCCGTTTGTCGGTACCTTTAAGGACGCAACCGTTTCTAAGGTTGATGCTAAAATCGGACGGGTTTTCGTTAAATTTGACGGAATGCCGGATGAAAAAGCGATTCAATTTGGGGATGTCATTAAAAAATAGCAGTCAGTCTCAAAGATAAAATCAGGCAGGTTGGCCGCCTGCCTTTTTTTTAATCATTGAGCGCACTGGCTTCGTCGTCATAAACATCCAGAATCGGTAATAAACTGCTGAGAGCCAAAACCTGTTCGACCTTTGGCGAAAGATTAGTGAGTTTTAGGTTCCCGCCGATTTCATTCAGCGATTGCGAGACGGAAATCAGTTCGCCGGTCCCGCTCGAATCAATATAGCGAACCTTTTGGAAATTTAATAAAAGCTCGGTTTTATCAGCCTTGAGCAGTTCTGAAATTGTCTGACGCAATTTAGCCGAACCGCCGCCCATAATGACATCACCCTCTAAATCGAGGATAGTTGTATCTCCATTTTGACGTTCTTCAATATTTAACATAATTTTCAAAAACAATTGTTCTAAACTTTGTTGATAAAGTCAATTTGACCGCCTATCTTTAATTGATAAAGGGTGTAATTAAAAGTGTGACTTTTCAGGCGAAAAACGAGTAATTCTTGTGAGAGTTGAGTGTTGCCTGACTTGAGCGGGGGCAGAGCCGCCCTTCCTCACCTGTCATTTGTGTGAGCTGGTCTTTTGCCTCTTTTACTTGATTTCAAGCTGAAGATTGACCACTCAACTAAAAGAAATTGGCAAGTCGGGAAGGGTTGTTCTACGCCCGCTTTTCTCAAGCTGAGTCACACTTTTAATTGCACCCATTGATAAGCCTCCCTACCTTATGAGCAAATTGAAGCAATGATGGAGGCATTACAGGCACCAATTGAAAATGATATTACTGATTCCTTGCGGTTAAACAATATGAGAATTTACGAAGAAGCCTCCCAATCACCTGACGAATGGTTCATCACAAGAACCTTGGAACTAGAAGACGATGGACGATTCTCTTATTACGAAAGCTGGACTTGCTCCCTGGCAGGGACTGGCGGCACAGCAAAAGGGCGATGGCGGCAAAGCGGCGACACAGTTTTCTTATGTACCGAGAGTGTTGAAGGATCTATGTATCTTAGATTTATACCAGGACAGGAGTTGGAAACGGTCGAACACGGCGGCGTTATAACCTTAGACGGATGGACGCTGAGTTAACATGGTGGCACAACCCGTGAATTGATCAAAATTGAATTTACAAATAAAACGGCG